>CAZWHH010000054.1:0-10271 GCA_964633615.1 uncultured Bacteroidales bacterium
TTAAAATTTTGTCATCAACCAACCCTCTATTTCCGGCAGATGTATAATGTATCATCTTGTTCTCTTCAGGTAAATATACATCCAGCCCATGGTTAGTACCTATATAGATGTTTCCTTTTCTGCTCTCCAGAAGTGTATTAATAATATTGCCACTCAAAGATAACTGACTGTTTCTCCATGTTTGATAATACCTCTTACTTTCTCTGTCTTTTCCTAACCTATATAATCCATCATCGGTTCCAACCCACAATTGCTGGTTGCTGTCTTCCATCAGGGAAATCACACTCAGGTTATCCGAGTCATCTTTCAATCTTAATCTTTGAGCCTGTTTCAATTGTTCATCATAATAAAAAAGTCCGTCGTTTGTTCCAACCCAAAGAACCTGGCTTTTGTCCTTATATAAGTTTCGAATGTTTTTTCCTTTTAGTAAAGGTACTGTGTCTTTTGTTGAAATATCATCATAGTCACTGCCTGCAAAATATAATCCATTGGAAGTCCCGATAACCAGTGTTCCTTTATTAATAATTTCCAGTGATTGTATATTGCTGTTATTTAAAACAGAATTCTCTCCAAAATGAAAAGAATGAATCTCATTTGAATTTGTGTTATAAAGAATGAGATCTTTATTTCTGACAATCCAATAATGAACAGAATCTTCTTTTATTATTTCACGAATATTCCCTGTGGTAATAATATCATAACTTTCATGTTCTAAGTTTTTTTTGAAAATTTTGTTTTTTGAAAGAATAAGCAGCGCATTCATATTTCTATCAAAATACAGATCGGATATTTCATCTCTATAGGGCAATCTTCTGGGATTGAATGATAATTCTGAAAACTTCCCTGTTGACCTGTTAAATTTTCGTACTCCCCGGGCGCCCCAGAAACCAACCCATAAATTTCCGAGAGAATCTTCGGTAAAATCATTATACCAATCATTTTTTTGAGACTTTGGGGTATAACTATAGAGTTTAAATTTTCCAGTTTCAGTATTCAATTTATTAAAACCAATTCCTCTCCATAATCCTATCCAAATATTTCGATTACGATCCTCGTATAAATCGGAAATATTATCAGCAGACAGGCTATTTGGTTTTTCCGGATCAGTTTGATAGGGTTTCACCTCCCATGTTTCCGGGTCGATTTTATTTAAACCACTGCTGTTGGTACCCACCCATATTCTGTTTTTTTTATCCTGAATTACAGTGGTAACTGCATCAGAAGAGATGGTATTTTCATTACCCGGGATATGATAAATATGTCGGAATTTATACTTATACGGACTGTATTTTGATATACCATTATCGGTTCCAATCCAAATATTTCCTGTCCGGTCTTCATAGACAATATTTAATTTATTACTTACCACGGAATTAGGATTGTTATGGTCATGTTGAAATTGTATAAGTTTCCCGGATTGTGGATTAAATTTCAGAAGTCCCGAGCGGGAAGCAAACCATATATTTTTTTCTTTATCCTCTACCACATCATAAGTTGAAATACCAATAAATTTTTTAAAGTAATTATCTCTCTTATTGAAACGATACACTCCATCAGTCGCTGTTATCCAAAAATTATTTTGAGAATCTTCGTAAAAGCAGGCCACATCATTGTCTCTTTTTCTTTTCGGATTCTCACTGTCTGCTTTCAGGAAATTAAACTTTTCTTTTTCCGGGTCAAACCTGTAGGGTCCCATATCTCGGCCTCCAATCCACAAATAATCATTGCTGGAGATGTATATGTCATGATAATCATACATTATCGTAGTGATTTGCTCATGAGGATAATACGAAAATTCATTGCTCCCAGCTACATATTTATGCAGCACGCCATCTAACGTTTCAATCCATAAATTTCCATTTTTATCAGCCAGGAGATCACGAATATGATTATCGGTTAAGGTATTATCATTATATTCATCATGAGTGATAACTTCAAAGCAATTTTTGGAATAATTGTATTTGTTCAGACCATTTTGTGTACCTATCCATAGATTTCCGCTGGTGTCTGTTTCGAGGGATGTGACATAATTATCAGACAGACTTAAAGAATCTCCGGGAACATTTTTATAAGTAACAAAACGATATCCATCAAAACGATTCAAACCTTCTCTTGTGGCAAACCAAAGATATCCGTAGTTATCCTGGAGGATATCTAAAATATGGTCATTGCTTAATCCATCGTCTTTTGTAAAAGACTCAAATTTGGTCATATAATCTTTACGAAGAGCATATTGATTTTCCTGTGCATGCGATGGAATGCAAAGAATCAAATTAATAATGATCCAAGCTGTTGAAAGCGATGAGATATATTTCAAACTAATCCAGTTTTAGTACCGCCATAAAAGCTGATTGAGGCACTTCTACATCCCCCACCTGCCGCATTCGTTTTTTCCCTTTCTTTTGTTTTTCCAGCAATTTCCTTTTTCGGGTGATATCGCCCCCATAACATTTGGCAGTTACATCTTTCCTGAGAGCCTTCACTGTTTCACGGGAAATAATTTTGGCACCGATAGCAGCTTGTATAGCAATATCAAATTGCTGGCGGGGAATCAGTTCCTTTAATTTCTCACAGATCCTTCTTCCGAAAGAGTATGCATGATCTCTGTGTATCAAGGTTGACAAAGCATCTACCGGCTTTTTATTAATCATAATATCCAGTTTTACCAGCTTAGCCTCTTTATAGCCTGTCTGAAAATAATCAAAAGAAGCATACCCTTTTGAGATACTTTTCAGCTTATCATAGAAATCGAAAACGATTTCCGCAAGTGGCATCTCAAAAGTAACTTCCACCCTGTTATTGGGGAGAAAAACCTGGTTTTTCAAGGTTCCTCTTTTTTCCAGGCAAAGCGTCATGATAGAACCTATAAAATCGGAAACAGATATGATTTGCGCCTTAATATAGGGTTCTTCAATACGATCAATATTTTTTTCTTCCGGGAGTCCGGAAGGATTATGAACTTCTTTCTTTTCTCCATCATGGGTATACACATGATAGGAAACATTTGGAACCGTTGTAATCACATCCATATCAAACTCACGTTCCAGACGTTCCTGGACAATTTCCATGTGCAATAAACCGAGAAAGCCGCAACGAAAACCAAAGCCTAAAGCAACTGAAGATTCTGGCTCAAAAGTAAGGGAAGCATCATTTAACTGGAGTTTTTCCAGCGAAATGCGAAGTTCCTCATAATCATCCGCATCCACCGGGTAAATTCCTGCAAAAACCATGGGTTTTACATCTTCAAAACCTGAGACTGCTTTGTCACAAGGCTTATCAAACTGGGTAATAGTATCTCCCACTTTCACTTCGGCCGATGTTTTTATTCCGGAAATGATATAACCTACATCACCTGCTTTCAATTGTTTTCTGGGCTCTTTTTGTATTTTAAGAACCCCAATTTCATCTGCATAATAGTCCTTTCCGGTATTTACAAACTTTACATGATCCCCTTTTCTAATTTGTCCGTTAAATATTCGAAAATAAGCTTCTATTCCACGATAAGAATTGAAAACAGAATCAAATATCATGGCTTGCAGCGGTTGAGCTTCGTCACCTATCGGGGCGGGGACTTTTTCAATGATTGTATTTAATATTTCTTCAACCCCTTGTCCTGTTTTCCCACTGGCTTCAATAATTTCTTCGCGCGCACAACCGATCAGTTCAACGATCTGATCTTTAACCTCATCGGGTTTGGCGGCTTCAAGGTCTATTTTATTCATCACCGGGATGATCTCCAGATCATGATCAATCGCCATATACACATTACTAATGGTTTGTGCCTGTACACCCTGCACTGCATCCACAACCAACAAGGCGCCTTCACAGGCAGCAATGGAACGGGAAACTTCATAAGAAAAATCTACATGCCCCGGTGTATCGATTAGATTCAGGTAATACATTTCATCGTTGTACAAGTACTCCATGAGAATGGCATGGCTTTTAATGGTAATGCCTCTCTCCCTCTCCAGATCCATATCATCAAGCATCTGATCCTGATATTCCCTCTCTGTTACAGATTTAGTCAGTTGTAACAATCGATCTGCCAATGTACTTTTACCATGATCAATGTGTGCCAGTATACAGAAATTCCTATTATTCCTCATTCCTATAATTCCTTTATTAGTGTTTTCTTCCTTTAATTTGGACGTAAATATACTTATTATTAAAAAAGATCAAGAAAAAAATATTAAATATTGAAATGGATATGTGATTTTTCACCTAGGCATGTTTTAGGAGAACCTGTCCGCGGTTCTTTTTATTGATAAGCTGCTCAATGGCTTCATCAAGTTGGTCAAGTGTTATTTCCCTGGTCATAAAGCCAGTATCCACCCTCCAGGGCCCCATCAATCTTTCCCATATCTCCTTTTTTATTTTGTACGGACATCTGGCTGCATCTACTCCGAGAAGACTCACAGCATTCAGAATGAAAGGATAAACTGTCATTTCCAGCTTTGGAGAGAATATGTTTCCACATGCAGTTACATTACCACCATATTCACAAGACTTCAGAGCAGTTGCCAGTACATTTCCCCCAACCACATCAATTGCTCCTGCCCATTGAGGCTTTCTAAGTGCCTTCCCCGACTGATCATCAGTAACAGATTTATCAATATGCTTATCAGCGCCCAGTTGTTCTATAAATTCAGCAGAATCTTCTTTTTTTGAGGTAGCCGCTATGACTTCAAAGCCCAGTTTCTTTAATATTAGTACTGCCATACTCCCAACGCCCCCTGCTGCTCCGGTAACTAAAACAGGCCCCAGTTCGGGTATCTGTCCGGCCTGAAGTAGTCTGAAAACAGATAAACCTGCTGTAAAACCGGTTCCTCCAATCATCATACTTTCTTTCAGGGTCAGAGATTCCGGGAGTGGAAATAACCATGACCCAGGTACCCGAACAAATTCACCAAAACCCCCATCAGTATCCATGCCCAAATCATTCCCGGAGACAATAACCTGATCACCTTTTGCATAATTTCCTGTTTTATCTTCAACCACAATGCCTGCAGCATCAATTCCCGGTGTATGTGGGTAATTTCGTGTAACTCCTTTGTTTCCCATAGCTGAAAGTGCATCTTTATAATTAAGGGCTGAATATTTGACTCTCACTAATACGTCATTTTCAGGTAATTCCTCAGTTGAACGTTCTACAACTTTTCGCTCATAAGTTCCGTCTTCTTTTTCAAAAACCCGGTAGGCTCTGAATTTTATATCTTCCATATCTGATTTGTTTTTGAGATATCACAATTTAAGACAAAATTGGTTCAAAACAAAAAAGCCGTCCCGGTTAAGAGACGGCTATTAAATTATGCAATACCTCTTATTATTTTAAACCTCTGTTCTCGAGTAAAGCATCTATTTCTGGTTTTCTTCCACGGAATTTTACATACAATTCCATAGAATTTGTTGTTCCGTCTTTGGCCAGGAGATGTCTGAATTTTTCAGCAGTCTCCTTGTCATAAATGCCATTCTTTTCAAAGGCTTCGAAAGCATCATTATCGAGTACGGCAGACCACAGGTAACTGTAATAACCCGCGGCGTATCCACCCGTAATGTGACCGAAATATGTACTGTGATACCTGGGTTCAATTTCAGGGATCAGTCCCAGTTCTTCCAGGTAATTCTTTTCAAACTTCATCACGTTTAAATCCTTTGGCTTTTCTATTGTATGGTAAGCCATATCAAGGAATGAAGCGGCCAGGTATTCTACATTTGCAAAACCCTGATTGAAATAACTGCTCTTCTCAATTTTCTTGATTAATTCATCCGGAATGGTTTCTCCGGTCTCATAATGCACGGCATATTCCTTCATTACTTTGGGATGAGTAGACCAGTGCTCCATAATCTGAGAAGGCAGCTCTACAAAGTCCCGGGGTATTGAAGTTCTTGGATATTTATTTTCTGCAAACAATCCATCCAGTGCATGACCAAATTCATGAAACAGTGTTTCTACCTCGTCAAGACTAAGCAATGCGGGTTTATTTTCTGTAGGTGTTGTAAAATTGGTTACCACTGTCTTAACCGGTTTGATTTCTTTTCCGTCCTGAGACACCTTATGTGTTCTGTAACTTCCGCACCATGCACCTCCTCTTTTGCTTTCGCGGGGGTGAAAATCCATATAAAGCAGACCCACAAGTTCGCCATCAGCTTCTTTCACTTCAAAGGCATGGGCATCAGGATGTGGTTTTGGAATATCCTTTATTTCATCGAAAGTAATGCCATATAATTTGTTGGCTACATCAAAAGCTCCCTGATACACATTTTCAAGCTTAAAGTAGGGTCTTAATTCGCTGTCATCCAAATCATATTTTTGTTTACGCAGTTTTTCTGCATAATACCACCAATCCCAACTTTTCAACTCAAAATCTTTTCCTTCTTCATTAATGATCTGTTGCATCTGCTTTCTCTCTTCTTTGGCTACCGGCAAAGCAGCATCCCATACTTCATTCAAAAGGTCCATTACATTTCCGGGTTTCTTTGCCATCCGGGTTTCTAATGCATAATCGGCATAGGTTTCATAACCAAGCAAATGGGCTTTTTTGACTCTGTATTTTACAATATCTGATAATATCTCCTTGTTGTCATATTCATTATCATTGTTACCGCGGTTTAGATAAGCTTTATAAAGTTTCTCCCTCAAGTCTCTGTTTTCAGCATATTGTAGAAACGGGATCATGCTTGGCTTGTGAGTGGTAAAAACCCATTTTCCTTCATAACCTCTGTCAGCAGCAGTTTCAGCAGCAGTTTGAACAACTGACTCAGGTAAACCAGCAAGATTCTTTTCATCTTCTATCACCATTTCAAATTTGTTGGTTTCTTTCAGCTCATTCTGTCCGAACTCTAAAGTAATAGAGGATAACTTCTGATTGATCTCTTTCAGTTGCTTTTTATCCTCCTCGTTTAAATTGGCTCCGTTTCTTACAAAATTCTTATAGAGATCTTCCAGGAGGAAAGATTGTTCTGAAGTCAGATCCAGCTCTTCTCTTTTCTTGTAGACCTCTTTTATTCTTTTAAACAGGCCGGGATTCAATTTTATTTCATCCCTGTGAGCAGATAGTTTTGGGGATATCTCTCTGGCAATCTCCTGAAGTTCATCATTGGTATTGGCACTCCGTAAACCATAGAAAGCGTAGGATACTTTATCCATCAGTTTACCGCTATATACCATCTCACCAATGGTATTTTCAAATGTGGGGTCTTCCGGATTGTTCACTATTGCATCAATCTCGGAATTGTGCTCTTCCATAGCTTTCTCAAAAGCAGGAATAAAATGTTTGTTCTCAATTTTATCAAAGGGAGGAACTTTAAAAGGAGTTTTATACTCTTTGAAAAAGGGGTTTCCGCCTTTTTCTTCCTTTTGATTTGAACATGCTCCCATAATTAAACCAATTGATAATAAGATTAATAAATACTTTTTCACTTTATCTGAATTTTAAGGGTTAAACAATAATTTTTAACGTTTGAAATTTATAAAAATTCTTAATTAAGATGATAAAACTAAGTGATAGTTTAATATAATCTCTTTTATTAAAAATCCTTTAGCTCATGATTGAAATTTTGAAATTCAATAGTCCGCCCTTCCGGGTCTATGGCATAAAAATTATAAATACGAAATTTGGGATTCATCTTGGGGGGATTCTTTGCAATATCTCTTAATTTATCATACATACTGTCAACAGCTTCCTTTTCCGGGTAAAAAAAGGTGATTACTGTCTGACTATCCGGTTTCCCCGTCTCGCAGAATCCAAAAAGCATGTTGCTATACTTTAGTATCTTACAAGCTCCCTGGTCAAGCCACAATTCGCATCCTATTTGTTCAATATAAAAATTTACCGTGGTGTCAAGTTTTTCGGCAGCGAAAAAAATGATTCCACCAGGTTTAGCAGTTGTGTTTTTATCTTCTGTTTCCATATTATTATTTTTTTTGATACACGCTGTCATACCTAATAATACCAATAAAACAACGACTTGATGAGTTCTCTTCATGTTTTTTTATAAAGTTAATAATTTTGTCTTCCGCTTTGGTGTTTTCGTGGTTAATTTTTTTATTTTTGTTTTTCATTTAAATTAATCCTAAAATCATCATGAAAAAATTTTTGTTTATTTTTTTGTGCTTTATTATTTCAAATAGTACAATAGCACAAAAAAAAGAATTGGAGCAAGCTCCTATTAATCCGGAATTTGAAAAATACCAAAAAAATGTAAAACAGTACGATAACTGGAAAACCGGTTACATCCCGCCTCCATACAAGGTTAACTTTGATCATTTCTTTGATGCTCAAAAGGATCAGGGAAAAGATAAAACTTTACCCTCCAGTTTTGACCTCAGGACAGAAAATAATGTAACGACTGTAAAAAATCAGAATCCTTATGGCACCTGTTGGGCCTTTGCTGCTATAGCTTCTGTAGAATCCCGGTGGAAAGTTTTAGAAGACAGTGAGTATGATCTTTCTGAGAAAAACCTGGTGACGTGTAATGGTTATCTGCTCGGCGTTGATGACGGAGGCAACCAATATATGTCGGCTGCCTACATCACGCGGCTGGACGGTCTGATTGCAGAATCTGACGACCCCTACAATACACTTAATTCCGGCTCTCCCTGCAATGATACGCTATCACCTGTTGCATATGCACCCGAGGCACATTGGTTACCTGATAATATAGACGAAATTAAAAAAGCAGTAATGAATTACGGAGCCATTGCAACCAGTATGTATTGGCATTCAGGTTCATACAACAGCAATGATTATACTTATTATTATGAAGGACCAGCTGATGGTTCTGACGGCGGGGGCGGACATGCTGTAACCATTGTCGGATGGGACGACAACAAAAGTACTGCCGGGGGAACAGGAGCGTGGATTATAAAAAACAGCTGGGGGATCAGTTGGGGTGCTTCTGGTTATTTTTACCTGTCGTATGATGACACACAAGTACTCCGTTCGAACTCATTTTATCCCCTGAAAAGAGAAACTGAAGAAATTGATTCCCTTTACATGTATGATAAACTTGGCATGGTCACTTCGTACGGATTTCAGAATGATACTGCTTATGCCCTTGTAAAATACGAAGCCCAAAGCACAGAAATCATCCGGAAAATAGGTTCATATATTAACTCATACGGTACAGAAGTGAATATTGAAATATATGACGATTTCGATGCATCGACACATACGCTAACTAATATTTTAGATTCAATAAAAGGCCGGAAGGTTTTATTTCCCGGTTATCATACTTTTGATCTAACAGCCGGTGTAAGTGATGATTTTTATATTAAAGTAAAGTATATCACTCCGGATAACAATTATCCGATACCGGTAGAAAGAGCCATTTCCGGATACTCCAGTCCCAATATAAAACCATCAGGATACAATTGGGTAAGTTCCGAAGCACAGGAATGGATTAATATTGGTTCAGACATTCCCGGCAAAGAATATGATCTTTGCATTCGTGCCTATACAAGCAGAAAAAATGGACAAGCTGCTATCGGCACTGATAAAGATTATATATGCCTTGATGATACTGTTACTTTCACGAATAAATCAATTGGAAATATAGACAGTCTTCACTGGTATTTTGGTGAGGGTGCCAGTCCCCTGGATACATCCGGCAATGGCCCAATGAAAGTATCGTACGCATCCGAAGGGAATAAAGATGTTTCCCTGGCAGCTTTTAATTCCGGTGTGCTGGTGGACAGCATCCATTTAAAAGAGCATATAAAAGTTGAAAATAATCTGCACATTTTCTTTTCGAATCCGTCAATTAGAATCCCCATGGAACAAGAAACTGTAATCAGGGTACATGGCGAAGCAGAGGAATACGCATGGGAAGCACAAACCGGATTAATAGCAACAGAAGGACCTGAGGGCACTCTTCTCATGACAGGTTCTGAGGAAAAATCATATACCTATAAGGTGACCGGCACCAGGGGAAGTTGTTCTGATCAGGATTCAATTACAGTAACCTTTTCTCCAAAGCCGGAAAACGATGATGTTTGTGATGCCATAGATCTCAGCATGGGGGATAACGGACCTTTTAGTAACAGCAATGCAACTGTTCAAGAGAATGAGCCCTTACCGGAACTCGGAGATTGCAATACACCAATGCAATGGTGTAATGAAGGGGGATTACATAATTCAGTCTGGTTTAAATTTACTGTACCCGATACAGGGAAAATTTCTTTTATTACCAAGGGGATGGATACACAAATTGCTCTATATGATGCCAATACATGCACAGATCTGTTAAATGACAATTATACCCTTATCGCG
>CAZWHH010000055.1:0-10241 GCA_964633615.1 uncultured Bacteroidales bacterium
ATCTGATACGTCCTCTATTCTTTCAAGAAAAGCAACATAGAGCCCTTCAATAGGAATCTCTTCTTCAAAGTTCCTGGCCCAGAAACCGTCTTTCAGGTAATTGTGTTCGGTTGTGCTGTGCTCCTGAATAGCTCCATATCCACAATGGTGATTCGTGAATATCAATCCCTTTTCAGAAACAATCTCACCGGTACAAAAACCACCGAAATTTACAACAGCATCTTTCACACTCGATTGGTTGACACTATAAATGTCTTCGGCTGACAATTTCAACCCCATTTCATGCATCCTGTCCATGTTCATCTTTTTTAACATGGTTAACAACCACATTCCTTCATCAGCATGAAGACTGGTTGAAATCATTATAAAAAGCCCGATTAATAAACTTGTTAATTTTTTCATCATTATCAGTATTGTTTTGGTTATTAATTTAGATTCAAGCGAAAATAATCATTTATAATTTAAATAAAAAAGTTACGTTTGCAGAAATAATTATAAGAGAGATAATATGTTGAACGAAAGCAAGAAAAATATCCGTGAACTCAGTGAAAACGAACTGATCAGTTTCTTCCTGGAAAAGGGTGAAAAAAAGTTCCGGGGTAAACAGGTTTATGAATGGCTCTGGAAAAAGAATTGTTCTTCTTTTGATGAGATGACTAACCTCTCAAAAGAAACACGGAATTTGCTGGAAACAAATTTTGTCCTCCCAAAAGTTAAAGTCAATACGCTTCAAAAAAGCAAGGACAAAACCCTTAAAATTGCCTTTGAATTACATGACAAACATTTTGTCGAAGGAGTTCTGATCCCGGCAAAAAACAGGGCAACAGCCTGCATTTCATCACAAATAGGCTGCAAACTGGGATGTACATTTTGCGCCACTGCAAAAATACCTTTTAAACGAAATCTGACAGCAGGGGAAATATACGATCAAATAACCTATTTGCAAGAGAAAGCTCAAAGTGCTTACAACCTCTCATTGTCTAATATTGTATTTATGGGTATGGGCGAGCCGCTTATGAACTATGAAAATGTACTGCGGGCAATTGACATTGCTACTTCAGAAAAAGGACTGGGCATATCCAACAGAAGAATTACCCTTTCAACCGTTGGAATCCCTGAAAAAATCAAACAACTGGCCGATGATGGGGTCAGATTTAATCTGGCAGTCTCTTTACACTCCGCCAAAGAAGAAACCCGGAATAAAATTGCTCCCATAAACAAAAAATACAATCTAAGAGAACTAACCAATGCATTAAAATACTTTTATACAAAAACTGAAAACAGAATAACCATAGAATATCTGCTATTGGACAAAATAAATGACAGCCTTGAAGAAGCAAAAGCGCTGGCTGCATTCTGTAAAAATTTCCCGGTAAAAATTAATCTTATTGAATACAATGATACAGGGGATTCAAAATTTAAAAAATCCACACAGGAACAAACAGATCAATTTAAAAAATTCCTTGAAGAAAAGAACATGATCGTGAATATCAGGAGAAGTCGCGGTGAAGATATTGATGCTGCATGCGGACAACTGGCCAATAAAACCACATAAAAAAAGCCCGGCTTGATTGTGCCAGACTTTTCCCCTGTTACTCAAATAAAACAGGCTTATTTTTTATCATCCTCTTCTTTCTCTGGTTTATGGAAACTGTAAGCGATCCCTTCCATATAGTAAGACGGGATTTCGCCAAATCCTCCTTTTAATTCTTTCTTAGTTACCAGAATCATATGGGCTTTCTTATTAGCTGCCCTTCGTTTCATTCGTATCGTAGCTGTTCTTTTAGCTGACCTGGCTGTTCGGTTACGGTCGGAAGACCGCCCATGTACCTTTCCAACTTCATATAAACCCTGCACATCCGATTTTTTCTCTGTCAAAACAACATTCTTATAATCTGTTTCTTCTACTTCAGCAAACAATCGTTCATTAAAAACTTCTTTTCTGCCATTATGAAAGACGACCCGCTGAATCTGCTTTTTCGCCATTGACTCTGTCTTATCAGACCCTGGCTCTGAATAGACTACATTAGAATACATGATTCCCTTTATCTTAACTATTTTTTTTGTTTGCCCCAGCATATAAATAGTATCCAGCTTGACCTCCGTTTGTGCAAAGGCTGAATAACTAAATAATCCCATTAAAAATATCAGTAAAAATCTCTTCATCTTTTCTCAAATTTTCTTAACAATAAACAAATAACATGCCGATATTATTGTTTTATTCCAAATACAAATTTATTCAATTTCTCTGTAAGAATAAAATAAATTCATCCAAATAATATTTATCTTTGACAGCAATTCGCTTGAAAATGATTTATAAAATTTACCATCAAAAAGCAAAAAAATATCACAACCAGTTACAAAAAAATAAAAAGAAATTAATCTATTATGCCCTGAGCAGATTTGTTTCTTTCATCCTTATTTTTTTTATATCCATAAAATGGTGGCCAATAGATCAGATAGTTATCCTGATTCTTCTGGCTCTTGTTGTTCTTTTTATTTTCTTTATTAAAAACCATCTGAAACTAAAAAACAAAAATAAATTACTCCAAAACCTGGAAAAAATCAACCTGAATGAAATTGAAACCTTCAGGGGGAACTATTCTGGTTTTGAAAACGGAGAAGAATTTGATGATACAGAGCATGAATATTGCCATGATCTGGAATTTTTTGAGGAGAAAGGAGTTTTTCAATTTTTAAATCGGACGGTAACTTATTCAGGCAAAAATACTCTTGCCACCTGGCTTAAAGCCCCTCTTAAAAGCAAAAAGGAAATAGAAAAAAACCAGGGATTTATCAATGAGATCAGCAAACATATAGACTGGCGGCAGCAGTACATGGCCATTGGTTATTTAATTGAAAAAAATAAATACCGGGACACCGAATTAATGGCCTGGGCAAACGAAAAAAATGAATTCTTTCATCACAAAATACTTCAAATTGCCAGGTGGTTGCTTCCCATTATCACCCTGGGCTGCATAACCCTCTTCTCAATAAACCTCATACCGCTTTCCGGCTTGTTGCTAAATCTGGCTGTTAATATCATCGTACTTTTGATTTACCAGAAAAAAACCAGGGAAATTCACCAAAAAACTTCCAAACAGATCAAACCTCTTAAAAACTACCGGAAATTGCTCGAAGAAATTGAAAATGCCAGTTTTAAATCTCAAAAAGGACAGGAAATTCAAAACTTATTAAAGACGGAAACCAAAAAAGCAAGCGAAATAATACACCAGCTATCCTCTATAGCAGAAGCCCTGGATGCCCGATCAAATTTTTTCGTGGGCACCCTCTTTAATGCCATTTTCCTTTGGGAAATACAGCATTCCTGCCGCCTTGAAAAATGGCATGCACTTTATGCCCAACAAATAGAAAAATGGATCAGTGCCATCGGAACAATTGATGCTTTTATCAGTCTGGCCAATTTTACATTCAACAATCCTGATTATGTATTCCCGGAAATTCAGAACGACTGTTTCTTTGAAGCCCAACAACTGGGACACCCTCTTATTAAAAAAGAACAAAAAATCTGCAACGATTTTACTATCAAGAAAGAAGGCAATATTTTCATAATCACAGGGGGCAACCTGGCAGGAAAAAGTACATTCCTCAGGACGCTCGGGGTAAACACTGTTTTTGCGATGATCGGGGTTCCTGTTTGTGCTTCGGGATTCAAATTCAAACCCGTTGATGTTTTTACCAGCATGAAAATAAACGACTCTCTGCATGACAATGAATCTTACTTCTTTGCAGAAATAAAAAGATTGCGCTCATTAATTGATAAAGCATCAGAGAAAAACCGTTCTTACCTGGTACTTCTGGACGAAATACTCACAGGTACAAATACTGAAGACAAAGAACAAGCCTCCGCTAAATTTATTGAAAGATTAATTCAGATGAATATCACCACTATAATTGCCACACACGACCTCTCCCTGACCAAACTGGAAAATAATTATCCGGAAAAAATACAAAATAAATCTTTTGAAGTATCTCTGAATAAAGGCAAAATGTCTTTCGATTACAAACTGAAAGATGGCATAGCTCAGAATATGAATGCCTTGCAACTTCTCAAAGATTTAAAATTAATTTGATAAAAAAGGTTATTGACACAATTGTGTTAATTACTTGAACTTATAATTTTATTTAAAAAGAAATTAACAATTACGCCAATCCTTGTTGAAAAAGAATTTCCCAAAGAACTATTCTTTTCTTTATTTTTACAAAAAATTTGAATCGCATGGTAGCAAACTATTCTGAAGAGACTATCAAGACATTAGAGTGGAAAGAGCACATCCGGCTAAGACCCGGAATGTATATTGGAAAACTGGGCGATGGTTCCTCTCAGGATGACGGAATTTATGTGCTGTTAAAAGAGGTGGTCGATAACTCCATCGATGAATACATGATGGGCTTTGGGAATAAAATTATCGTTGAGGTAAAAGGAAAAAAAGTTACCGTACGCGACTATGGCAGAGGAATACCCCTTAGCAAGGTAAAAGATGTTGCTTCCAAAATGAACACGGGTGCCAAATATGATTCCAAAGTTTTTAAAAAAACCGTGGGTCTCAATGGTGTGGGTATAAAAGCTGTAAACGCCCTTACCAGTTACTTCCTGATTGAATCTTTCAGGGAAAATGTGAAGACCACAATTGAATTCAATCAGGGTAAAATAGTGAATGAACATAACAAAGAAGCCACCAATGAACCCAATGGTACAAAAGTAACATTTTCCCCGGATGATGAAATTTTTGGCAATTATCACTACATCGAAGAGTATGTGGAAACCATGCTGAAAAACTATGCCCACCTGAATGCCGGAATTACCATCATGTTTAATGGCAATCCGCTCCGTTCAAAAAACGGCTTAAAAGACCTGCTGGAAGGAAATATGAGTTCTGAAGGACTGTATCCCATCATACATCTTAAAGAAGAAGATATTGAAATTGCACTAACTCATGGGAACCAATACGGAGAAGAATATTACAGTTTTGTCAACGGCCAGCATACAAGCCAGGGAGGTACCCACCTGACTGCTTTCAGAGAAGCCATTGTAAAAACACTCAGAGAATTTTACAACAAGGATTTTGATGCTTCGGATATACGAACATCCATCATTGCAGCGATTAGCCTGAAAGTGGAAGAACCCGTTTTTGAATCACAAACCAAAACCAAACTTGGCTCAAAAAATATAGAACCCAATGGCAAGTCCATTAGAAACTATATCAATGATTTCATTAAAACCAAACTTGACAATTACCTTCACATGAACCAGGAAACAGCCAATATTGTCCTGAAAAAAATTGTGGAGTCTGAAAAAGAAAGAAAAGAAATCAACGGCATTAAAAAACTTGCCAAAAAAAGGGCAAAGAAAGCCAACCTGCATAACCGGAAATTACGCGATTGTAGAATTCATTATAACAGCGATCACGATCGCCGGTTAGATAGTACTATTTTTATTACAGAGGGCGATTCTGCCAGCGGTTCAATCACAAAAGCCAGAGATGTTAACACACAAGCCGTCTTTAGCCTGAAAGGAAAACCATTGAACACCTTCGGACTGACCAAAAAAATTGTGTATGAAAATGAGGAATTTAACCTCCTGCAGGCAGCTTTGAATATTGAGGATGGCCTGGAAAACCTGAGATACAAAAATGTGGTGATTGCCACTGATGCAGATGTCGACGGAATGCACATCCGTTTGCTCCTGATTACTTTCTTCCTGCAATTCTTCCCCGATCTTATAAAAAACGGCAATCTGTTTATCCTGCAAACACCGCTCTTCAGAGTAAGAGATAAAAAGAAAACCTCCTATTGCTATAACGAAAAGGAAAAAATGAAAGCACTGAATAAACTGGGCAAAAATGCAGAAGTAACCCGGTTTAAAGGACTGGGTGAAATCTCACCGGATGAATTTAAATATTTTATTAATAAAAACATAAGACTTGAACCCGTCCGTTTACATAAAGAAGACACCATCAAACAACTTCTTTCTTTTTACATGGGGAAAAACACCCCTCAACGGCAGGATTTTATTGTAGAAAACCTCAAGGTAGAAGAATTACTGGAAGAAATATAAACAACAATTAAAACGAAAAGAAGACAGTTAAAGTTGTTATACAGCAATTGGTATGGAAAATATGGAAGAAAATAAAGAAAACCGGGAAAACACAGAACCTCAGGATAACGGAGAGAATCATAATGGGGAACCCATCCATCGTATAACTCATCTTTCGGGAATGTACAAAGACTGGTTCCTGGATTACGCATCATACGTGATACTGGAAAGGGCCGTACCTCACTTGAATGATGGACTAAAACCGGTGCAGCGAAGAATTCTTCATACCATGAAACGAATGGATGATGGAAGATTTATTAAAGTTGCCAATATTATCGGATACACAATGCAGTATCACCCTCATGGGGATGCTTCAATTGGCGAGGCTCTCGTGCAACTCGGTCAGAAAAATCTGCTGATTGAGACCCAGGGAAACTGGGGAAATATGTTAACCGGTGACAGCTCAGCAGCACCAAGGTATATCGAGGCAAGACTCTCCAAATTTGCCCACGAAGTGGTTTTTAATCCAAAAACTACCGAATGGAAAACCTCTTACGATGGAAGAAACGAAGAACCCATTACCCTGCCGGTAAAATTCCCGCTTCTGTTGGCACAGGGAGTAGAAGGAATTGCTGTCGGACTGGCATCGAAAATACTCCCTCACAACTTCAATGAACTGATAGACGGAGCCATTGCCTACCTGAAAAATAAAGATTTCGAAATATTACCCGATTTTCCCTCCGGTGGAATTGCAGATTTCTCAAAATACAACGATGGAAAAAAAGGCGGACAAGTAAAAGTAAGGGCTAAAATTGAAAAAAAAGACAGTAAAACACTGGCTATTACAGAAATTCCTTATGGGAAAACCACCCACTCATTGATCGATTCCATCGTCAGAGCCAATGACAAAGGAAAAATAAAAATCAAAAAAATTGATGATAATACCGCTGAATTCGTGGAAATCCTTGTTCACATGGCTAAAGGAACTACACCCGACCAGATGATCGATGCCCTCTATGCCTTTACTGATTGCGAAATTTCCATATCTCCAAATGCCTGTGTAATAGATAACCAGAAGCCCCGATTCATGGGTGTTAACGAGATGCTCAAAATTTCTACGGAAAACACCCGGGAATTACTCAGACTGGAACTTAAAATAAAGAAAGGAGAGCTGGAAGAATCCTGGCACCAGTCTTCACTGGAAAAAATATTCATAGAAAATAAAATTTATAACGACATTGAAGAGTGTGAGACCTGGGAAGAAATCATTGAAACCATCGACAAAGGACTGGAACCCTTTAAAAAACAACTGATTAGAGAAGTCACCCGCGAGGATATCATTAAACTTACGGAAATTAAGATCAAAAGAATCTCGAAATATGATGCAAATAAAGCGGATGAGTCCATCAGGAAAATCGAAGAAGAAATTAAGAATGTTAAAGAAAAACTGGCACATATAACCGCCTTTGCCATTGATTATTTCAAAAACATCAAGAAAAAATTTGGTAAAAACAGAAAGCGTAAAACAGAAATACGAAACCTCGAATCGATTGAAGCCACAGAAGTAGTGGTTTCCAATGAAAAATTATATGTAGACAGAGAAGAAGGATTTATTGGAACCAGCCTGAAAAAAGCAGAATATGTTTGTGAATGTTCCGATATAGATGAAGTAATTACTTTCCTGAAAAACGGTAAATATATCATTACAAAAGTAGATAAGAAAGTGTTTGTGGGAAAAGATATCCTGCATACCCGGATATTCAAACGCAATGACGACAGAACCATCTATAATATTATATACAGAGACGGAGTGAATGGTAATATCATGATGAAACGATGTCCGGTTCTCGGAATTACAAGAGATAAAGAGTACGATATTACAAAGGGAACCAAAAATTCGAAAATTCTGTACTTCAGCGCAAACCCAAATGGTGAGGCAGAAACCATTAAAATATACCTGCAGCCAAAACCGCGTTTGAAAAAGAAAAAAATGGAGCTGGATTTCGGAGATCTTACTATCAAAGGAAAAAATGCACAGGGCAACATTCTTACCAGACATGCCGTGCATAAAATTGTACTCCAGGAAAAAGGAGAATCTACCCTGGGGGGAGAACATATCTGGTTCGACCCTGAGGTGCTCAGGCTAAATACAGAAAAAAAAGGAAAATACCTCGGAGAATTCAACGAAGGAGATAAAATAATTGTATTCACAAAAGACGGAACGGTTAAATTTACGTCTTTTGATTTAATGAATCACTACCCAGGAAACATTGCCCTGATTGAAAAATTTGATGAGAATAAAAACTATGCGGCGGTTTATTACGATGCTGAACAGAAATACTACTATGTCAAAAGATTCAATGCCGAATACGGAATAAAAGAAACCCCATTTATCGGAGACAATGAAAATTCTCAATTAATTCACCTGTTTGCTGACAAATATCCCAGAATTGAAGTTGAATTTGGTGGAAAAAAGAAAAAAAAGGAAATAGTTAACCTGCATGAATTCATTGCAGTAAAAAGCTATCGCGCTAAAGGGAAACGACTTTCTAAAGCGAAAATAAAAAAAATTAATGCACTGGAACCCATACCGGAAGAAACTCTAAAGGCCGAGCAACAAGAGAGTCAAAAAGAACAGGACAAAGAAAATGATTCGGATAACAAAAGGTCTCAAATGAGCCTGGAGTTTTAATGTGATAAATTCAATCAATTGAAAATTATTTACCTCATAGGATTCATGGGTAGTGGAAAATCTACCACGGGGAAAAAGCTGGCCAGACGCTTAAGCTTTCGCTTTGTTGACCTTGATCCATATATTGAAGAAAAAGAAGGAAAAAGCATTCCGGAAATTTTCCAGAAGGAAACCGAAAGTGGCTTTAGAGCAATGGAAAAACAATACCTGAGATCATTAAATCCAACAGAAAATACCATCGTGGCTACCGGCGGTGGAACCCCCTGTTTCAATGACAACATTGATTTTATGAATCAAACGGGACTAACCATCTACCTGAAAATGAATGCAAAACAACTGCTTTTCCGGCTTACACAGAAACACCAGGAAAGACCCCTCCTGAATAATAAGAATAAAGAAGAACTTAAAACTTACATCAAAGAATTACTTCCCAAAAGAGAAGAATACTATGAAAAAGCAAAATGGATCATTAACGGCTTTAACCTGCACATCCCTTCCCTGGCCAAAAATATTGCCGGATACTAACAGGAAAGTGGATAAGTAATAACTGGCTTACATACAATCTTGTAAACAGCAAGAATAACAATACACATTAGTTATTAAGAAAAAATGTTGAAAAAAACTATAAAATAATGTGAACAATATAATATTCTTTATTAATAAAGCTAAAAGGCACATAATCAGAATAAAACAAAATAGTTGAAAACAATAGAATTAATGTTAATAAGTTAAGAAAAAAACAATTTGAAGATATCTTTTCAATTCATAACTTGCGTAAGCACTCTTGTTTACTCAAGTGTTTAGAGGTCTGGATACAACACATTTCAACAAAAAATAAAAAACAATCAGAATGTACGTGAAAGGAAAAGCAACGGACAAAGAAACAAACGCGGGCTCATCAAATGTGAAGCAAAAGACTTACACGTTTGACGAGGCTTTTAAGAGTTCACTGGATTACTTCAATGGTGATGAACTGGCAGCCAGAGTATGGGCGAACAAATACGCCCTGAAAGATTCGTACGGGAATCTCTTTGAAAAAAATCCCGACGAAATGCACCAAAGACTCGCTAAGGAAATCGCGAGAATCGAGAATAAATATCCCAATCCATTAATAGAAGAGGATATTTATGAGCTTCTGAAAGATTTCAGATACATTATTCCCCAGGGAGGTCCCATGTCGGGTATCGGTAACAAATACCAAATTGCCTCATTATCCAATTGTTTTGTAATTGGAAACGAAGGCAATGCCGATTCTTACGGGGGAATTATGAAAACCGACCAGGAGCAGGTCCAGTTAATGAAAAGGAGAGGTGGCGTAGGACATGACCTGTCACACATCCGGCCCTCGGGCAGCCCCGTGCTTAACAGCGCACTTACATCAACAGGTGTGGTTCCTTTCATGGAAAGATTTTCCAATTCAACCAGAGAAGTTGCCCAGGACGGCAGAAGAGGAGCTCTTATGCTCACCATCTCCATAAAACATCCCGATGC
>CAZWHH010000056.1:0-10180 GCA_964633615.1 uncultured Bacteroidales bacterium
TTAGGTCTTACACTCATTGTATTTCTGGTTATTAAATGTGTAAATTTCGTAAAATAATACGAAAATAGAGAATGTAAACTCTTTTCTTGTATGATAAATTGTCTGGAATCATTTTTTATCTTCGTAGAAAAAGGGAGAAAAACCTATTATGAAAAACCTTAAATTAGCTTTAAAATACTTCCTGCTGGCTTATCTAATTGGGACTATAGTAGGATTTGTAACTTTTTACATCCACCTTACAGTCATGTGGATTGCCCTTTTTACCATAATGCCTGTAGTTTTCGGATGTTTTTTCTATTTATATCTGAAACACAGCAAATGCACGAAAGATAATTCATTCAGAGAAACCAACAAGTTAATTCTTTTCTGGATTGTTGCTTCATTTGCCCTTGATGGGCTTGTATATATTGCAGTAATACCGATAATCTTCGGCAATCAGTCAAACTGGACTTTCTTCATTGACCAGTCGCCATGGATTTGGTTAAATTATGGCACCCTCATAATTCTGGGACATATTAGCAGATTAATTTACATAAGGAGGTTAAAGAATAATAAAATAAATCTCGCTGAGAAATAGCAAAAATGCAAAACCGATCAATTCTTAATAAGTTCTGGAGAAAAAGCATAAAATTCAACTGGATTTTTGGTTTAATAATGATTATTGTACTGGGAATTCCAAGGTTTATCATCATTCTAAAAAGCAACATAACAGGGAACTACTATTATATTTTCCTGATTTTCTTAACAATGTGGTTTTTGCCATATATTTTTCTATCAAAAAAAGGCAGACAATTTATTGGGATCACCCGGGTAAAGAAAAAGATGTGGATTCTTTATTCATTCCTTATGGGTATAGGAATCTGTGCGATTGTTTATTTTATTGGCGTTTTGCTATACGATGGAACCATTCATAACTGGTTCGTTTATATCTCAAAATATCAAACAGCTCCGGGCGATATCAACAGTTCGCAAAGACTTACCTATTTTATTATAGGCGGAATTATGAGTATGACTTTCAGCCCAATTGGAGAAGAATTGTTCTACAGAGGCTTTGTACATGGGAGCTTCCAGGTAAATGTAGGCGACAATAAAGCATCCTGCCTGGACAGCCTGGCTTTTGCTGTTACGCACCTCGCCCACTTTGGAATTGTATACAACAGTGGAAACTGGAAATTTCTGATCATCCCGGCAATTCTTTGGGTACTCCTTATGTTTATTACAAGCCGGATTTTTTATATTTGTAAGAAAAAGACAGGTTCAATATTAGGGGCAGTAATCAGCCATGCAGGGTTCAATATAACGATGATGTACTTCATTTTTTATCATATTTTATAAAAGCAGATGATATTTAAATATAATAACGTTAACCCAAAACCATAACAGCATGAAAAATAAGGCTTTACTTATAACAACAGGGGTTGTTCTGTTTTTGCTAAATACCGCAATGGTTGGTGAACCTGATAAAAATTTTGTCAGGTTTGACGAAGGTTTACTGGTCTCAAAATATGAAGTAACCAACAAAGAGTACAGTGAGTTCCTGAATACCTTCAAAAAGACTAACCAGGTTAAAAAATTTAATGATTTCTTACCAGATTCTTCCATGTGGACAGAAAAGTTTAAACCAAGTTTTAATGTCCCTTTTAAAAAATTGTATCACAACCATCCTGCCTACAATGATTATCCGGTTGTGAACATTAACAAAAAAGCCATTGAAACTTACTGCAATTGGATGACCAATAAGTACAACAAAAATCCAGAGAGGAAATATGAAAAAGTTCTGTTCAGGCTTCCATCGGAAAAAGAATGGAAAAAATGCTTTTCCCCCTTACCGGGTCATAAATTACCCTGGTATGGGAATTTCCCTTATGTAGCTGATGAAAATAATCAGATTAAACCTTTGGCCAATCTAAAGGTAAAAAATCATGCTTCAGGTGAATTCAGTTATATTTTCGACGAATCACTCATTGCATCACCTGTTGGTAATTACGCAGAAAACCAGCTGGGAATATACGATGTTGTCGGCAATGTGGCAGAACTGACCAGTGAAGGCAAAATAAAGGGCGGAAGCTGGTACAATGAGCTTCATGAATGTTACATAAACAAATTTCAGGACTATCAATTGCCGGATCCCCGGGTCGGTTTCAGATTAATAATGGAGGTCATAGAAAAATGAGGGTATTGTTAATTTATTGTAACCACTTTGAATACAAACCTACTGTAAAAACGCTGAGTTCTTCTGATGAAGTGACTGAAAGAGCTGCTTTTAGCAATGCCCAGGCTGCTTTCATCCAGGTTGAAGAACACGATGCTGAGAATGAAAAGTCGGTTAAAAAAAATCTGAGGAATCTTTTAAAATGGATTCACCGGAAAAACAATCCCGATCACATCATTCTTCATTCTTTTGCCCATCTCTCAAACAGCAAAGCAAACCCTGAATATACGAAATCTTTTCTCAATATGATTGATGATTGGTTAACAGAAAGAGGATATAACGTTTCACAAACACCATTTGGCTATTTTCTTGACCTTAAAATTGAAGCGGCAGGATTTTCCCTGGCCAGGGTCTATAAAGAATTCTAAAAAATCTCGGTTATAGTTACCGTTCTTCTAGAACATTTTTTGCACTTATTAATCATCAGTCGAATATAATCAGGCTAATTTTATTCCGAAAAAATCTCACCTGTCCTGATACGATACCTAACAGGTTTCCAAAATCTGTTAGGTCTGGCAAAAGCTCCCTAATTATTCCAAAGGCGTTGCCAATGGTTGGGTTAAATTGCCACTTCGTGGCGATTGGTTTTTTTATTATTTTTATCGGACCTGTACTCCTTAAATCTTAGGATTCGGTTATGCCTTGACGTTTTCGTGTAAGGGCTGAAAGCCCGATTTACTTAGCCAGGAAAACAAACTGAGAAAGCCTTAGTATATAAGTAACTTTTGGGCTAAAGCCCGGGAAATTCTAAGGTATCTTGCCACCGCCATAAATGGCGGCGTAAGTCATTCCCGGAATAAAAATACATTTGCAATTTTTACACAGTCCCGAACGTCCCGGGAGAAATAATACAGCCCTTTCCGGCGCCCTGAAAGGGCAGGTTGATGAAAAGCTTTCATCGGTCCATAAAAACTTTTGATGGTATTCAATTCCTTATTCATTTATAGGTGTTCCAACGCAAAAAACAAGAAAAAGCAGAAGCGTGTTGCTGGCTTATAGGGGGACTTCTCCATTCATAATTGAACATCCTGTTGAAATAAAAACAATTGTAGAAAAGGTTATTAAAGTATAGTAGAAATAACAAAGTATTGCCCCGTATTCATATTTTATTTAAATTTATTATGTATAATACCTAAAAGTAACATCTTGAGCAAAGGAATTGATAAATTAAGAGGAAATATACTGGACAACACTTTGATCTTTGCTGCAAGTCTTGGTGCGCTGGCTTACTTAATAAGTCTTACCAGGCTAATGAACAATGAGCTGTCAATCACCTATTTCCTTGAACTACTGGTTATCGCAACACTGGGGTTAATCGCTTTATTTCGAAAAAGGTTTTCTACCAAATCCAAAGCGGCTGGGTTGTTGCTTATTATATTGCTTTTTTCACTTTATGACGCTTATTTCTTTGGATTATTTTCAGCGGCAAGAATTTACATAGTTCTTATTCCTTTTTTTTCTTTCTTGTATTTCTCTTTCCGGAAAGTAATCATCTTCCATATTATAACTATCTTAGGCTTTTTAGCCATCGGATATCTTCATCATCAGGGAATCCAGGAAATTCCTGCAGATTATCAACCCGATGAATATGTTCATAAAATATACCCCTGGATAATCAATTCCATCCATATTTCAATAGTTGCTTTTATAGTACTGATTGTCACCAGAAAACTAATAGAAAAATACGCTGACTCATTAGCCGAAGTTGAAAAATACAGGGATCATTTAGAATCATTGGTTAAAGAGCGTACTGAAGAACTTGAAACCGCCAACGAAGAATTAAAAAGTACCAATGAACAACTTTATGATCAAAGAGAAGAATTGGAGAAAACACTTGAATCTTTAAGGAATACTCAAGATCAGTTAATACAATCCGAAAAAATGGCTTCCCTGGGTATTCTGACAGCCGGGATTGCCCATGAAATTAATAATCCCCTGAACTACATCTATAATGGCAGCTATGCTATTGAGGAACATATGAAAGAACATCATCCTGATGAAAAGAAAAAACTAAATTCTTATTTTGAGGCAATAAAAGCAGGTGTGGATCGAACTGTAAATATAATCCAAAGTCTTGGAAGATATGCCCGCAGTGAAAATTTGCCCTTCAAAAATTTTAATCTTCACGAAGTGCTGGATGATTGCCTGACCATACTGCAAAATGAATATAAAAACAGAATCTCCATTAAAAAGAGCTACACAAGGGCAAACCCTTCAGTTAATGCCAACGAGGGTCAGATCCATCAGGTACTCCTGAACATTATGGCCAATGCTGTCCATGCAATTGATGAAGAAGGTGAGATTAATATTAAAACCCATGAAAATGAAAAGCAAATCAAAATTGTCATCTCGGATAATGGAAAAGGAATAAAGGAGGAACATCAAAAACACATTTTCGATCCGTTTTTCACCACAAAAGAACCTGATAAAAACATTGGACTTGGGCTTTCGATATCTCAGAAGATCATACATGAACATGAAGGAACCATTCAATTCGAATCTGAGTTCAGAAAGGGAACCAAATTTACTGTAATACTCCCTTTGAATAAAAAATAGATGGTTATCCGTTTTTGTGCCCAAAATTGCAACCTGATTTTCTTCATTTACCCCGTGCCCTTAAGGGAGTGAAGAAAAACAATTGATTTTCTGATAATTAATTGTAGATTAGTTACAAAAACGAATATTCATTAAAAATAAATCATTATCTTCAAAAAAAGAATTTGTAAAAGTATCGATTTGTTGCTATTTTCCTCAAAATTTTATTCTTTAAACCCAAAATATGAAAATCCAGCCCTTCAAACTCGAAAGATATTTTGCAAAATATGAATTCTCCGCACCCTACCTGCTGTGCTGCTCTGATTGTGAGCCTTTGGCAATGAAAGAATTACTTGGGATGGCTGATGAAAAATCGAAAAGAATGTGGCACGATTTAAAACTTGGCTATACCGAATCACAGGGACATCCAACCTTAAGAGAAGAAATCAGCAAATTGTATCAAAACATAAAACCTGAAGAGGTCATGGTTCTCACGCCTGAAGAAGGTATTTATATAGCCATGAACACCATACTGAAAAAAGGGGATCATGTCATTACCACTTTCCCGGGATATCAATCTCTGTATGAGATAGCAAATTCCATCGGTTGTAAAGTATCCCACTGGAAACCAAAGGAAAAAAACGGATGGCTCTTCGACATAACCGATCTGGAATCATTGACAGAAGAAACAACAAGACTTCTGGTGATCAATTTTCCTCACAACCCAACGGGCGCTACTATCTCACAGAATAACCTTAAAAAGATCGTAGAAATTGCCGGGAGAAAGAACCTCTACTTATTCTCCGACGAGATGTACCGTTTTCTTGAATACAAACATACTGAAAGAACCAGTTCCGCATGCGACCTCTCAGAAAAGGCTGTTTCGCTCTTCGGGATGTCGAAAAGTTTTGCCCTGGCAGGACTAAGGATCGGCTGGCTGGCTACAAAAAGCACAGAATTATTAAGGGAATTTGCCGCTTTCAAGGACTATACAACCATTTGCAGCAGTGCACCCTCAGAAATTTTAGCCATAATGGCCCTTAAATTGAAAAACAACATCCTCAAAAGAAACCTCGAAATCATTGATGGCAACCTGAAGTTACTGGACACATTTTTTGAGGATCAGAGCCGGCTTTTTGAATGGCATAAACCTACGGCAGGGCCCATTGCTTTTCCAAAATTAAAAGGAGAAAGGAATGTTTCCGAATTTTGTGCAGACCTGATCGAAAAAAAGGGAGTATTGCTTCTTCCTGCTGATCAGTACGATTATGAAGGAAATCACTTCAGAATTGGCTTTGCACGCAAAAATATGCCGGAAGCACTGGAAAAGCTCAGGAAATATATTGCAGAGTATTATTAATCATACCCCGGCTGTTTGAACTGACGGGGAAAAACTGAAATTCATCTCAACCAAACAATCAGCAAAATGAAAAATACAGTCACCGCGATTATTGTTCTTTTAACAGTTGCTCTCTTTTCCTGCAAAGGAGAAAAATTTAAAACCAGTATCTCCTCTCCCGGTAATATTAATACCATTAAGTTCTTTATTTCAGAAGATGGCACTCCAAATTACATGGTTTTGCACAAAAATAAGGTAATCATAGATACTTCAGGCATGGGTTTTGATTTTAAAAATCAGCCTCCTTTGAGCAAGGGCTTAAAAATATCCGGATCATCTTTAGAGACAGTTAACAACACCTGGGAAATGCCATGGGGTGAAAGGAGGATTGTGAAGAATCACTACAACGAGAGCATCATAAACCTGCAGGAAACAACCCCTCCCAATCGCCGCCTAAAGATCTTTTTCAGGGCATATGATGATGGCATTGGTTTTCGATATGAACTGCTCTCCAGTGAAAAAACTGACAGTGTTATTATAATGGATGAAAACACCTCCTTTAAGCTTACAGGAGATCATTTATGTTGGTGGATACCCGGTGACTGGGACATATACGAACATCTATATCAAACAACCAGGCTTTCAGAAATCAATGCAACAAAACTTCAAAACAACAGCCTGGCCCAGAGTTACATACCTGAAAATGCAGTTAATACCCCCTTTACAATGAAAACAGCCGAAGGGTTGCACCTGAGTTTTCATGAGGCAAACCTGACAAATTATGCGGGAATGACACTTAAAAAATTACCAGGAGAGTGGTTGCTTAAAAGTGAGCTGGTCGGATCTGACAGGCTTGGTTACAAAGTTAAAAGAGCGCTCCCTTTTAAAACGCCCTGGAGAACCATTCAAATAGCTGAAGAAGCAGGAGATCTGATTGAATCCAGCCTGATCCCTAATCTGAATCAGCCCAACAAACTCGGAAATGTAAGCTGGTTTGAACCAATGAAATACGCCGGTATATGGTGGGAAATGCATCTCGGTATATCTTCCTGGGCAATGACTGGTGGTAATCATGGTGCCACAACAGAAAATGCAAAAAGATACATCGATTTTGCTGCAGCCAACAACATAAAAGGTGTACTGGTTGAAGGATGGAATACCGGCTGGGAAAACTGGGTTGGCATAGAAGACCGGGAGGGAATTTTTGATTTTGTCACTCCATATCAGGATTACAACCTTGAAGAAGTCGTGAAATACGCAAAAGAAAAAGGCGTTGAGATCATCATGCATCATGAAACTTCTGCTGCTCCACGTACTTATGAAAAACAACTGGATACTGCCTGTAAACTTATGAACCGTTTGGGGCTTCATACAGTAAAAACAGGTTATGTAGGTACAATAATACCAAAAGGAGAATACCACCACGGTCAGTGGATGGTCAACCACTACCGTAAGGTTTTAAAAACTGCTGCAAAATACCATGTGGCAGTCAATGCTCATGAGCCCATTAAAGCAACAGGTATCAGACGCACTTACCCAAATGCAGTTTCCAGAGAAGGAGTCCGCGGGCAGGAATTTAACGCCTGGAGTGCAGACCAAGGCAATCCTCCCGAACACCTGCCGATTGTGGCATTTACAAGAATGCTGGCAGGCCCGGTAGATTTCACACCCGGCGCTTTTGAACTATCACTCCCATCAAGAAAAAACAACCGGGTAAATACAACCCTGGCGCATCAACTGGCATTGTATGTAGTCATTTATAGTCCGGTTCAGATGGCCTGCGATTTGCCCAAGAATTATAAAGATCAGCCTGCCTTCCAGTTCATAAGGGATGTGGGAGTAGACTGGGAACAAACCCTGGTCCTTAATGGAGAAGTCGGTGATTTTGTTACAATAGCACGGAAAGAGAGAAAAACAGGAAACTGGTTTGTTGGCAGTATTACCGACGAAAAACAAAGGGAGATAAGCATAAACTTTAACTTTCTTGAAGCAGAGAAAGTTTATGAGGCAACCATTTACAAAGATGGTAAAAATGCGAATTATAAAACAAACCCGCTTACTATTGAAATCGAATCAATAAAACTGAGTAAAGAGTCGGTAATAAAATTCAAGCTGGGAAAAGGAGGTGGACTTGCAATGAGTATAATCCCTGAAAATTAAAAGTTTTACATACAATTTCACACGCGGGGCTCACAAAAAAGTAAATAACGTCACCTATAATATAAAATATACAGAACAAAAATACTGAATCAGAAACAAAACAGATTGTGTTGTGTTATGGAAATAGACCTTTATCATTAAAATTTTTCGCTATGCACAAAAAACTAATTTTTCTCTCCCTTATTTTTATTGTAGTAATCAATGCCTGCAGTCAGGAAATGGTACAGGAAAATCCACCCCAGTACACTTACCTGGCTCTTGGTAATTCTTATACAATCGGGGAAAGTGTTTTTGAAAATGAGCGGTTCCCTGTTCAGCTCACAGATTCTCTCCGTATTGTCTGTGGAATAGAAGCTGAAGAAACAATAGTGGCCAAAACCGGATGGACAACCTGACCTGATAAACGGAATCGAACAAAGAAACCTGAGTGAAGCTTATGACCTGGTAACATTGCTGATAGGTGTCAACAATCAATACCAGGGTCTCTCTATTGATAATTACCGCATTGAGTTCGTGGATCTTTTACAGCGCTCTGTCGATTTTGCTGGAGGAGATCCGGAAAAGGTAATAGTGCTCTCGATTCCCGACTGGGGCGTAACTCCGTTTGCAGATGGCCGCAACAGGGAGCAAATTGCAAGCGAGATAGATGCCTTCAACCAGGTTAACAAAGAAGAAGCAGAAAAGGCGGGTGTAAATTACATAAACATCACACCTATATCCCGCCGGGCAGAGCAGAGTTCCTCTCTCATAGCCAGTGACGGACTGCACCCCTCAGGTGAAATGTATGCCTTGTGGGTTGAAAAAATGCTGGAAAAAGCTGAAACAGCCATCACCCGCTAATTTATCACGGACTCAAATAACTTTGGGGGTACATGGCAAGGCAGGTAAAGATCCATCAATTAACCTTTTCATCCGTTTTAAAAGTACGGATCAAAATATTTTTCGGTAATTCCCAGCTCACTTTTTGTAAATTATCATTTTAATGGTAAATTAGCTAAGAAAAAAAAAACTTCCAATAAATTTTTACCTAAAACATTTATTCCTGGCATGAAAAAAATATTCATTTATCCTCTCATTGCCATTTCTCTTTTTAGTTGTACACCAAAAGGTTTCGAGAACCTGGGAAATGGATTATACGAACATACATATTCGGGATTTGACTTTCCTGAAAAAATAGGTGAATTCGAGCGTACACCGATCCAAATCTACGATTATACGGGAAAAAATGTAGGAATTGGTTACCAAATCAGGACCCCGGACTGCAATATTACATTTACGATGTACGTATACCCTGCCAATGATCTAAGCCTGGAAGAAGAATTCAAAAAAGTAGAAATGGCCATCAGACAATACCGTCAAAATGTAAAACTGCTTTCTGAAGAAAGTGTTTATTATATCCAGGACAGCCTGAGAATAAAAGGGAAGGAAGCAAACTATAAATTTTCCCAAAAAATAAAGGAGACAAATATAGCCTTCTTCAGCCAGGCAGATCTGTTCAAATACCAAAGCAATTTTATTAAATACCGGATAACTTACCCGGTATTTCATCAGAATTGTGCTGGTGAAAAAATAAATGAACTACTTGAAAAATTAAAGTGGAATATCAAATAATAAATCCTAAACTAACAATCATGAAAAAAATTCAAATCATTCTCTACTGAACCTCTTCAGCTTTAACGCTTTTTCACAAATTACTTATGAAAATGGTTACTTTATTGACAATTCAGGTTAAACAATAATAAATTTGACAAAATGCAGGTAAGAAAAGGTATATAAAACATAACATTAAAATAAAACCCTGGAATATATGGAATACGAAAACAATCGAAAAAGCATCAAGTTCCATGTAAAGAAATATTTACTTAAAAATATGGAACTCCTCAAAAACAAAACAATAATTGATTTTCCTGCCGGGAATGGTATAACCTCAAGAA
>CAZWHH010000057.1:0-7818 GCA_964633615.1 uncultured Bacteroidales bacterium
TTGAGATAGATGGGTAAAAATCTACCTGCATCGTCTCTTGAATAACCAAATGTCATCTGTGTAAGATCATTTGTTCCGAAAGAGAAAAATTCAGCGGAGTCGGCAATTTTGTCGGCTGTTAAAGCAGCTCTTGGCACTTCGATCATGGTTCCTACCAGGAAATCGATCTTATCGTTTCTTTCTTTAAAGACAGTTTCTATCGTATCGCGCACGATATCTTCCTGCATTTTCATTTCTTCATAGGTTCCTGTCAGGGGAATCATAATTTCCGGTTTAACAGACATACCTTTTTCTTTTAAATCTAAAGCAGCTTCGATGATAGCTCTTGCCTGCATCTCTGTAATTTCAGGGTATGTATTTCCTAACCGGCATCCTCTATGACCCAGCATTGGGTTAGATTCCTGTAATGATTCTACCGTCTTTTTTACTTCTTCAGCACTAACACCTAATTGTTTGGCCATTTCTTCCTGATTCTTTTCTTCATGAGGAACGAATTCGTGAAGTGGTGGATCTAACAGTCTGACTGTTACCGGAAGATCCTGCATGGCTTCAAAGATGCCCTCAAAATCTTTTCTTTGAATAGGTAACAGTTTTTCAAGCGCTTTTCTTCGGTCTTCTTTTTTCGTAGACAGGATCATCTCACGCATGGCAATGATTCGGTCGCCTTCGAAGAACATGTGCTCGGTTCGACAAAGTCCGATACCTTTTGCACCAAATTTTCTTGCCACTGTAGAATCTTTGGGTGTATCGGCGTTGGTTCTTACAGCCATTTCTGAGTACTTTTCAGTTAGCTCCATTAATTTACCAAAGTTACCACTTAATTCGGGATCATGAGTTGGCACTTTTCCTTCATACACTTCACCGGTAGATCCGTTAAGTGAGATCCAGTCTCCTTCATTAAAGGTTCTTCCTTCAATTGTCATCGTTTTTTTCTTATAATCAATCTTGACAGCACCGGCACCAGACACACAGCATTTTCCCATTCCCCTGGCTACTACAGCTGCATGAGAGGTCATTCCACCGCGGGCTGTTAATATTCCTTTGGCTACATTCATTCCTTTAAGGTCTTCCGGAGAAGTCTCGATTCTTGCAAGAATAACATTTTTGCCGGCCTCGCCTTGTTCTTCTGCATCATCTGCAAAGAAAACCAGTTGGCCCGTGGCAGCTCCAGGTGAAGCGGGGAGACCTTTTGCAAGGGTCGTAGCTTTTTTCAATCCTTCAGGATCAAAAACCGGGTGCAACAGCTCATCCAGTCTGTTGGCTTCGTTTCTGAGAATAGCGGTTTTCTCATCTATCATACCTTCCTGAAGCATGTCCATGGATATCTTTACCATAGCAGCGCCTGTTCTCTTACCGTTTCTTGTTTGAAGCAACCATAATTTACCTTCTTGTATGGTAAATTCAAGGTCCTGCATGTCTTTGTAATGTTTTTCGAGCTTATCCTGTACCTCGTAAAGTTCTTCGTATATTTTTGGTTGGCTTTCTTCCAGCGACGGATAGTTTTTCAATCTTTCTTCTTCTGAGACACCTTGTAACTTAGCCCATTTTTTTGAACCTTCTTTGGTGATTTCCTGAGGGGTTCTGGTGCCTGCAACCACATCTTCTCCCTGTGCATTCATCAGATACTCTCCGTTAAATACATTCTCTCCTGTAGCAGCATCCCGGGTAAAAGCTACTCCTGTTCCGGAGTTTTCGCCCATATTACCAAAGACCATGGCCATCACGTTTACAGCTGTGCCCCATTCTTCAGGTATTTTGTTTATTTTTCTGTAATATTTTGCACGGTCGTTATTCCAACTGTCGAAAACAGCAAGAGTAGCACCCCATAACTGATCCCATGGATTAGTTGGAAATTCTTTTCCCAGTCTCTTTTTTATTACAGATTTAAACTCTTTTACCAGGGTTTTTAAGTCATCTACGGATAGGTCAATATCCTTTTCAACGCCCTTTTCTTCTTTAATTTTTTCAATAATTTCTTCAAATGGATCTACATCTTCCTTGCTTTCTGGTTTTAAACCCATCACTACATCACCATACGTTTGAATGAATCTTCTGTATGAATCCCAGGCAAATCTTTCATTATTGGTTTTTTTAACCAGTCCTTCTACTGCATCGTCATTCAGACCTAAATTCAAGACTGTGTCCATCATACCCGGCATAGATACGCGGGCTCCAGAACGTACTGAAAGCAAGCAGGGAGATTCATTACTGCCGAATTTTGTGTGGGTCTGTTCTTCTATCTTCTTGATCTCTTTTTCAATATCCTTTTTTAGGATTTCTATGATTTTATCTTTTCCTAAATCATTATATTCTACTGACACTTCAGTTGTAATGGTGAATCCTGGAGGTACTGGTACACCTAATGAACTCATTTCTGCAAGGTTAGCACCTTTTCCGCCGAGCAGGTTCTTCATTTTTGAATTTCCTTCGGCCTTTTTGTTTCCAAAACTATAGATTCTTTTTGTTTTACCCATTGTTAATTGTTTTTTATTTAACGTTTTATATATATTTATTCATTTTTTCAAAAGGACTACAAATATATTCAATTTTAAATAAAAAAAGATCAGATAGATGTTAATTCTGAGGATTTTCTATTTTTATGAGAAGAAAAGACAGAACGATTTCATTTTTTTAGTTTTTGCAGGCTCTGTTATTAAACAAATGACTTGTTCTATAGTTAAATAATATAAATAATAAAATTATGAAGAATAATTCACAACTTTTTATTGTTTGTGGAGCCAGTAGTGGCTTTGGTGGTGCTGTAGCCACGCGTCTTATAAATGAGGGACACCGGGTTATTGCTATTGCACGTGATAAAAAACGATTTAAAGAATTATCTCTTAAAAATCCAGATAACTTAAGTGTTATTGAAGGTGATTTAACTGATTCTTCTACTCTTAAGAAAGCTGGAAACAAAGTACAAAATGAATATTTACATGGTATCTTTGTAAATTCAGGAGGACCTCCGGCTAAAAAGATAACAGAAACGACAACAGAAGATTGGGATCAAGCCTTTAAAAATTTATTGAGGTGGAAAGTTGAATTCATTCGGATGCTGTTGCCTAAATTTTTAGAACACGGCTACGGGAGAATACTGTTTTTAGAGAGTTCTTCAGTAAAACAGCCTATTCAGAATCTGGTGCTGAGTACTTCTCTTCGTTCTGCAGTAGTTGGTTTTGCCAAAACGCTTTCAGAGGAGATAGCTTACAAGGGGATAACAGTTAATGTTTTAGCACCGGGCTTTCACGATACCCAAGCTTTACAAAGGCTGATCGAAAAAAAAGTTGAAAGTGAAAATATTGATAAGGAATCAGTGCTTAAATCTTTTGCCGGGCAAACCAAGGTTGGATATTTGGGAGATCCCCATAGACTGGCATCTTTAGCAGGTTGGTTATTGTCTGAAGAATCGGGCTATATTACAGGACAAACAATATCTGTTGACGGGGGAATGGTAAAAGGCACTTTCGGTTAATCTCTGATTTTCAGAAACCTTTTAACGCGATATCTATCTCGGCTTCTTTTTCAAAGTCTTTGACTTCGTCTATCATGTCGGGGTCTTCTTTGTCATAAAACCAATTTATTTCCACTTCATTTCCCTTGTTTTTATATTTTTTCAATATTTCGAACATGTCCAATAGACATTTGGTAGTACTGGTATTGAAGTAAATTAATTTAATATTTAAAGTGATTTTTTCATTTTTGTTTTCTGTGAATTCTTTCAACCAATTTATAAGGGGAAAATAAAATTTGTAAGCTTCTTCCATATAAGACTCCCCGGTGATTTCACAAACACCGCTATCCGCATCAAAAACAACTCCTGGATAATATGGATAAGATAGAGACCTTCTAAATTCAATACGTTTCATTTTTGTCAATTTTTGCTGTTATTTTAAATAAGGAATATTTTCTGTCATTTTCAATGATGCTATAATCAATGTTATTTCTTGATATAAGTTTTGCAGATACAAGTCCTATTCGGGCACCGTATTTTTCTCCGGGTGAACTTTTTCTCAGTTCACGCTTCAGTTCTTTGAGATATTCTTTTGAAGAGCTGTTGATAATTTCGCACCGTTGAGATAATATGTTGGCGTCCTGAAGCTTTACTATATTTTTTGTTGTTATGTAATATTGGTTTTGATGGTCAGCAAGTTGCATTTCACCCATCCCGATTTTCCTGTTATCATTTTTTGATAAAATGTACTCTTCAGAATAATAGGATACATTTTGAGTAAGTTCTACATAAATCTTGAATAATTTTTTTTGGGCCAGGGGGAAGCTATTTGTGTAAATCTTAAGATGATTACCAAAAATAGTAAGCAGATCTATATAGAATGGCCCCTCATAATAAAAGAGGTTTCTCGTGTTCTTGTTGAAGAATTCCATTTGGGTGTTTTTCTTCGGGTCCATTATCATTATTATAAAATTTTAATTCCAATAACTGTTATGTCATCCCTCTGTTCAGAGTTTCCTCTAAAATCATCCACTCTTTTCTCCAGTATTTTTTCTTGCTTTTCCATTGGTTTATCCAGATTGTTTTGAAGTATTGAGAGCAACCGGGTACTTGAAAATCTTTTTCTGTTTTCATTTACCTGGTCAATAATTCCATCTGTTGTAAGGTAAAGAATATCACCTGCTTGAATTGGCATATCGTGGGTTTCAAATATTTTTTCTCGTTTGTTTTTATATACTCCCCCAATAGAATAGCGATTTCCTTTGATCCGCTTAATTTCAGTTTCACCCTTTTTTATGTAGTAAAAAGGCCTTTTAGCGCCTGCAAAATAAACCTCTTTTGAATTCTCTGAAAAGTCAAGACGTATCAGGCAAACATCCATCCCGTCTGTGTTATCTGAATATTCCTGGTTCAATGCATCAATAATATTCATATTCAGTTTATAAAGAATCTCAGAAGGGTTGCTGATATTTTTTTCCACGATAATTTCATTGAGCGACTGATTTCCTATCATTGACATAAAAGCTCCCGGAACACCATGTCCGGTACAGTCTACAGCAGCAATAAAAATTTGTTTCGTATTTTCCCCGGTATACTTGCAGGCATACCAGTAAAAATCTCCTGAGACAATATCTTTTGGTTTATAAAGAATAAAAGGCTTTATTTCCGGATTGGTGAAAAGATCCGTCGGAAGTATTGCAGATTGAATATTTTGTGCATAAGAAATACTGTCGCTTAGTTTGGTGTTTTGTATTTCCAGTTTATTTTTTTGTTCATGTATCTGTTGATTTTGTTTGTTTATTTTTTCATTTTGCTCAGCTAATTTGAGATTAGCCCTTTGCTTTTGTCTGTAAAACTTATAAAGTAGCATGGCTACACCAATAATTAAAAACACACCTATTATCAGAGTATTTCTAATGGTTTTTTCAAGTTTTATCTGTGCTTCTTTTCTTTTGAGCTCAAGATCCTGCATTTCTATTCTCATTTGCTGCTCCCTGGTCATTTGTTCTGCCCTGGCAAGGCTGTCTTCTGCTATTCTTAGTTTTCCTTTTTCTTCAGATAATTCTTTTTTGGTTTTTTCCTTTTCAGAGAGAGCTTGATTTACTTGATTCTGAGATTCTTTTTTAATTTCAGATATTTTTTCGTCTTTTATGCGTTTGTCCAGGGATGAAAAAACTTCGAAATAGTGAGAACTTTTTTCCGGGTTGTTTAATTCTTTGTAATTTTCAGTTAACAGTCCTGCACAGGTACGCACTTTTTCCAGGTTATTCTGTTCCTGCGCCATATTATAGCCTTTCAGGGCATATTCATTTGATTTTTCATATTCATTATTGTTTTGGTAGGTCTGAGCCAGATTGATCAAACCTGACAAAACACTCTTCTGCATACCCAGTTCCCTGCTGATTTTGATGCCTTTTTTAAAGGCTTTTACAGACTTTTGGTACTCCTCTTTCTCAGAATAAATCATTCCCAGGTAGTAATATATCAGCTTACTTCCGTTGCGGTTATCAAGTTTTTTATTGATTTCAAGGGAGCGTTTAAAATAATTCAGGGATTTGTCTAATTCTCCATTTTGCCAATACAGGAAAGCCAGTTTACTGCAATATTCCACTTCATTATTAAGATCTCCTGATTTTTGAGATTTTTCAATTTGTTGTTTGAAATTTTCGATTTTTTCCTCAGTGCTTTGAGCAATAATATTACCTGCCGGCAGCACTATTAAAAGCACCAGGAACATTATAAAACTTATTTTTCCGTTAATATTCAAAATGATTTTCTTTTAAACTTTAATACCCATTACCAATACGTCATCTACTTGTTCGTAGTCTCCCTTCCATTTATAAAAGGTTTGTTCCACTATTTCTTTTTGTCTCTTCAGCGAGGTGCCATTAATACTGATAAGCAATTCTTTAAAAAATTTATACCTGAATTTTTTTCCTTTGGGGCCACCAAACTGATCTGCATATCCATCAGTGAACATGTAAATAATATCACCCTTTTCTAATTGAATTTCATGTGTTTTAAAAGGTTCTTTGTAATTCACATTAATTCCAACGGGCATTCTGTCTCCTTTTATCTCTCTAAATTGGCGGTTATTAATAACGTATAGAGGATTGTTGGCCCCTGAAAATTTAACTTCCAGCGAGTCGAAATCAATAATGCAGAGAGAGAGGTCCATTCCATCCTGTGCCTCTCCAAATTTGCCGGTTTGGTGTAACGAGGTGATTACATATTCTCTCAGTTCTTCAAGTATCTCCCCGGAATCTTGGTACTCTTTCTTCTTAATGATCTGATTAAGGAAAACTATGCCCATCATGTGCATAAGTGCTCCTGAAACACCGTGGCCAGTACAGTCTGCCACAGTAATGATTATTTTATTATTAATCTTTTCAAGCCAGTAAAAGTCTCCACTCACAATATTTTTTGGAATGTTTACAATAAAATATTGTGATAACACTTCATTGATGTATCGATCGGAAGGAAGAATGGCATTTTGAATTCTTTTTGAGTACCTTAGATCGGCTGTAATTTCTTCGTTTTTCTGACTAATGATATTCTTTTGCTTTAACACAGCCTCATGCTGCTGTTTAATCTTGTGGTTTCTCTTCTCAATTTCAATTTTTTGTTTTTCAATTGCCCTGTAGGATTTAACAAGATTAAGTGTTGATTTTACTCTTACAATTAAATTTTCTTCTTTAAATGGTTTTTCAATAAAATCAATAGCCCCGGCATCGAAGGCTTCCTGGAAAGTATCTGTTGCCGTAAAAACAATGATCGGTATATTTTTGGTTCTGAAATTATTTTTTAAAAAGGTGATGGCATCAATCCCGTTCATTTCAGGCATTTCTATATCGCTTAGAATCAGATCCGGATACTCTTCTATGGCACGCTGACATAATTCCAGCCCATCGTGTGCCAGAACAATTTGATATTTTTCATTATAAGACTCTAAGACTTGTTCGGCATACATGAGGTCAAGTTCAGAGTCATCTGCAATTAAAATAGTGTAATCGGGTTGTTTAATGTCTGCCACAAAAAATGGTTTTAAGGATTGTCTAAAATACGAATAAAGCGCAAAAATATCAAAAATAGGTTAAAATGTTTTGACAGATAAATTTGATATATTTGTAATAGCACATTTTTTTTAGGATATTAATAAAAAATTAAGTGATGAAGAAATATTCAGTTGACTATTGGATAAATAAATTTAATTTACAAAAACATGAAGAAGGAGGTTACTTTTGTGAGACATACAGACATAAGACTTTATTTCAGAATCGTAACTTAGCAACCAATATTTTTTACTTATTGCCTTCGGGTATTTTTTCAAAATTTCATAAGTTGAGGAATGATGAAATCTGGTATTT
>CAZWHH010000057.1:7918-10173 GCA_964633615.1 uncultured Bacteroidales bacterium
CTTCGGGTATTTTTTCAAAATTTCATAAGTTGAGGAATGATGAAATCTGGTATTTTCATTGTGGATCTCCGATAAAACTTTATTTTTTTACTATTGAAGGAGTACTTGAGGAGCATATTCTCGGCCCGGATCCTGAGAAAGGGGAAACATTTTCATTGCTTGTCCCCGGGAACACAGTGTTTGGAGGGCAGGTTACCGAACCGGATTCTTATGCACTTGTTAGTTGTAACATGAGTCCCGGTTTTGAATATGAGGACAGTGAGATGTATTCTAAAGAGCGGTTGTTGACAGAATTTCCTGAATACACCGAATTTATAAATCGTTTATTATAATTATGCCGGGTACTGTAAAAACTGATATTGTTGGGTCTTGTCCAGAGACTATGCCAGTGGGAAGCATCCATTATGAATTTTATACATAAAGAATTATATCTAAAACTATTAATTATGAGAGTATCAAAATTGATTAACGTAACATTTCTTGGTGTTTTAGTTGTATTCCTTTCCATGGGTAGTATAAAGGCCCAGGAGGGTAAACTACAATGTACAGTGATAGTGGCCGGTAAAGATGCCACTTCAAATGGTTCGGTCATTGTTTCCCATAGTGACGGAGGTGAAGATTGTCGTTTGCGTGTAATACCACGGAAAACTTTTCCTGAAGATGCAAAAGCACCTGTTTACTGGGGTATTCAAAGAGTAGATCTGCCACTGGATGATCATGGAGAAGTGATTGGTCACATTCCCCAGGTTAAGGAAACCTATTCATACATCCACTCTGCTTTACCTCACATAAATGAACACCAGTTGTCTATAGGTGAAAGTACTATGAGTCAGCGGGAAGAACTGAAATTTGAGAGAGAAGAAAATGAGCAGATCATGACGGTGGAACAGGCTGAAATTTTTGCCCTGCAACGTTGCAAAACAGCCCGTGAAGCGGTGAAACTGATTGGTAATTTGATGGAAGAATATGGGTTTTTACCTTCCTGCATTGGCGAATCGGAAGCTCTGGCCATTGCTGATCCTGAGGAAGTCTGGATTTTTGAAGTGATGGGAGTGGGCCCAGGCTGGAAAAGAAACAGCGGAAAACCCGGAGCACTTTGGGCTGCTAAAAGAGTTCCGGATGAGCATGTGGCTATGATACCCAACTGGAGCACAATTAAGCGCATTGATACTACAAAAGCAACCTGCATGGCTTCGCCAAATTATAAATCTTTTGCCATTGAAAAAGGCTGGTATGACCCCGATGGAGATGTTCCCTTTATCTGGCAGGATGTATATTCTCCAATTCCCAGGGAATGGGCTACCGGAAGATTCTGGCTTTTTTATTCTAAGTATGCACCGGACAGGGTGAAGTATCCCAAACGAAGGACTGACAATCCTTTCGAAACACAAAATCCTTATATTCAGTATGTGGAAGACCTGGATATCTATCCTTTTTCTGTAAAGCCAAACCAGAAAATTGATGTGAAAGATGTGATGGATTTCCAGCGCTCGGTTTTTAAAGGTACCATTTATGATATGGCTAATGATCCAGACTGGTATGTTCCCAACAGCAAAGGAGAGATGGTCAAAAGTCCATTAACTACTCCTTTCCCCACAACTGCCATGCGAAAGTTGCTGGACATTAATAACCGCAGGAATGTAGCCAGAGGCGGATTTGGAATGGTAGCTGAGTTAAGAAGCAAATATCCCGATCCGATAGGTGGAATTTACTGGGTTTATGAAGACAACGAGTACGTAGGTCCATATGTGCCCATTTATGCCGGGGTGACTAAGATCAATCCTTTGTATAAAAATTACAATCCTGAAAAGTATAATGAAAATTCTGCCCGGTGGGTGTACGACTTTGTAGATAACCTCATGTACCTGAAATGGCAGGATGCCTGGAAAGATGTAAAACCTGTGAGAGATTCCCTGGGAAACGCCACATTCGAGGAGCTAAAGGAAGTTGATCAGAAAGCATTGGAATTATATCGCGAAGATCCTGAAAAAGCCAAAGAGTATCTTACCGAATACACCTGGAACAAAATGGATGAGATGGTTGAAGCTTATCGCGAATTGCGATACGAATTGCTGATGAAATATACGAATAATAAGCAGGGGATTAATTTTTAGGCTAAGGCTAAGGAAGAGTTAGAGTCTGGGGTTTGTGGGAGATTTGTTGTTCAATTGTTAAATTGTTAAATGGTTGAATTGTTGATTAATTCTGACTTCTGTATTCTAAACCAGCACCAACTGATTTAGAATATATATATT
>CAZWHH010000058.1:0-10059 GCA_964633615.1 uncultured Bacteroidales bacterium
ACAACAAAACCCGCACCCGAAGCTATTTCAATCTGTCTTACAGTCACAACAAAATCTTTCGGTCGACCTAAAAGCTTGGGATTATCGGACAACGATTTTTGAGTTTTAGCAATACAAATAGGCAGTTTTTCCAATCCCAGTGCTTCGATCTTCTTCAAATCAGATTTAGCAGAGGCAGTATAATCAATCGCGGCTGCACCATAAACTTTTTTTGCAACAGTTTCTACCTTCTTTTGAACATCCCATTCCCATTCATACATAGGTTTAAATTTATTCTTGCAATTGTCAGCCACGAATTTAACTTTCTTGGCCAGCTCAACGGCTCCTTTACCTCCTTCTGCCCATACATCAGCAACAACAGAATCAATTCCTTTGCTTTCACAACGGTCCTGTATCATCTTAATCTCTTCATCTGTATCTGAGGTAAATTTATTAATAGCAACTACTGCACATATATCAAATGTTTGAATATTTTCAACATGCTTTTCCAGATTCTCAAGCCCTTTTTCTAAAGCTTCCGGATTTGGCTCATTAATCTTATCCAGAGATACTCCACCATGATACTTCAGAGCCCTTGCTGTAGCAACTAAAACAACAGCTTTCGGCGACAAGCCGGAGTATCCACACTTAATATCAAAAAACTTTTCAGCACCCAGATCAAAACCAAAACCGGCTTCTGTTACAACATAATCAGACAATGACATTCCGGTTCGGGTAGCAATCACCGAGTTTGTTCCTTGTGCAATATTGGCGAAAGGACCTCCATGTATAATCGCGGGGGTACCTTCAAGGGTTTGTACCAGGTTGGGTTTAATCGCATCTCTCAGTAAAGCAGCCATTGCTCCGTTAGCTCCCAGATCCCTTGCAAAAACCGGCTCTTTTTCAAAAGTATAACCAATAAAAATATTGCCCAGCTTTTCTTTAAGATCTTTAAAATCTTCCACCAAACATAAGATAGCCATTAACTCAGAAGCAGCAGTGATATCAAACCCGGTTTCCCTTGGTGTACCAAATGTTCTGCCTCCAAGCCCAACAATCGTCTTTCGCAATGTCCGGTCATTCATATCCATCACTCTCTTCCACAGGACAGTCCTGGGATCAATATTAATTTTACGGTGTTGGATTGCATTGTCAATAAGAGCTGCCAGCAGATTATGAGCTTTTTCAATGGCGCTGAAATCTCCTGTAAAGTGAAGATTAATGTCTTCCATTGGTAATACCTGGGAATGCCCTCCTCCGGTAGCACCTCCCTTTATTCCAAATACCGGACCCAGGGAAGGTTCTCTTAAAACAACCGTTGAATTAACTCCCACCTTATTCAAACCCTGGGACAATCCAATAGACATAGTTGTTTTTCCTTCCCCTGCAGGCGTCGGGGAGATGGCTGATACCAATATTAAATTACTTTTTTCTACTTTCTTGTTATCAATATAACTCAAAGGAATTTTTGCTTTGTAATTCCCATACAATTCAAGGTCCTGTTCCCGAATCCCTAATTTCTTACCAATTTCTTTAATGGGTTTCATTTTAGCTTTACTGGCAATTTCAATGTCATTCATATTGTATCTTTTTAAGGTATTATTTTATAGTATATTAACAAATTTAAGAAATAAAAATCTTATTTTCATCTTTCAAGCATACACATTGTGAACCCTAATCCAATTTATGAAAAAAAACATAAAGAAAGAAATAACCACCCGGATAAAGTGTTTTCGAAGGAGAATTAATCAAGAATTTACTGTCGCCATTCAAATATTTCCTGATCTTCATAATTGAATCAAATTAATACAATTAACATCTGTATTTTATGATTTGTTCAATTATAAGAGAATAAAACCCGTAAAATGGGAGCGATCAGCAATCAATCTATTCGTGACGCAATGACTCGATGGGATCTTTGTTGGCTGCATTCTTCGCGGGAGTATAACCAAAAATTATTCCCACACTTACACTGACTACAAAGGCAATAAAAACCGAACTAAAGGTGATCACTGTTTCTATCTCTGCTATTTGTTCTATCAGTCCGGAAAGCACAAAACCGAGAATAATACCTAAAACACCGCCAAACACCCCTATAAAAACGGCTTCAGTCAAAAACTGCACTAAAATATCTTTTTTCTTAGCACCAATAGCCATTCTGATCCCTATTTCTTTAATTCTTTCCATCACGGTAGCAAACATAATATTCATGATACCTATCCCTCCAACGAGTAAAGAGATTCCGGCAATTGCTGCGAGCACAAAATTAAAAATATCATTGGTCTTTTGCTTCTGCTGTAAAAGTTTTTCAGGGATAATAATTTCAAAATCTTTCTGCCCATTATGCTTACGCAACAAGATTTTTTCTATAAGGGCAGCAGATTCAGTCAATTGTTCAGTTTCCTGAACCTTGACAATTAGCCGGTCCAACTGATTATAATTCTGTTGTTGATCACCATTAGAGGAAGATTGAATTCTACCTCCCATAATCACAACGGATCTTCCCCTTGAAGGTTTATAATAAAGCGCTTCACGGTTTCGAACACGCAATATCATAGTTTTCTGTGGTATAAATATGGCCTGATTCACCTTATTAAATCCATACTGATCAAGTGATTGACTCCCCAATGATTCATTTTTCAAAACCCCAATAACTTTAAGGTTAATTGTTCCGCTTTTAATCGTTTTACCAATTGGATCTTCTTTACTGAAAAGTTTTGACTTAATTGAAGATCCAATTATACAGACAGGCTTGCCTTTTTCCTGTTGCCTGGCATTGAAATATTTGCCCTTTTGCAGTTTCAGGTTATAAATATCAAAATAGTCGTTGGAGATTCCAATATTCTTGGCATTTACCTTTCTGTCAGAAAATAACACCTCTGAATTAAAAATAATCTCAGCAGAAATTTTATCCACTGTAGGCACTACTTCCAATATGGCATTGTAATCAGATTGATTTAGTCCGAAAGAAAACTTTTTGTTATTCGTCGCTTTACCGGACTCCTCTCCTTCCTGTTCATTAGAAATATCAGATTGCTTTTTTGCTTCAACAACAATATTATTCCCGCCAATTAATTCAATCTGCTTTATTATTTCTTTCTGTGCACCCGATCCAATAGCTAACATACTAATAACTGCAGCCACGCCAAAAAGTATACCCAATGCTGTTAATCCACTTTTTAGTTTATTGGCCAGTAGAGTCTCAAAGGCAATCTGTATATCGTGAAAATATCTTTTAAACATTGAATATTAACTGTTTTTGCTTTACAATGGAATAAATTTATAATTTTCATGCTCCTCAGGGGTTCTTAAATAAACTTTCTCCCCTTCTTCAAGTCCTTTTTCAATTATAATGTGATTCTCATTGGCTTCACCCAACTCTACCTGTTTGATCTTATTTTGTACCGAATAAACCACATTCATCGTGTCTTTCCGGAAAATGGCTTCCAGCGGGAGATATTTTACATCACTATATTTTGAAGTAATAATTTGGTTGGTGGTTGTCATAGCAGGGCGTATGATCGAATCAGATTCATTCATGGTAATAACCACTTCAAAAACCTTGGCACCGGTATTTTTCAATTCCTGTCCTACATTTGCAACATCTGTCACTTTACCGGTATACTTGCGATTAGGAAAGGCATCCACATTAATCCTTACATTTTGTCCGCTTTTCACTTTACTGATATCAATCTCGTTTACAAAAGTTTTTGAAATGTAGGTGGAAAGATCAGGAAGAGTAGCAACAGTAAGATTCCATGGACTAATGGTAGAACCCTCTTTTTGCTTTTCACCGTTCCAGTTTCTTTCATAAATAACCATCCCGGGCTGAGGAGCGTAAATTGTAAACTCTTCTACCAATTCGGCCATCTTATCTCTTGTTCTTTGTTGTTTTTCAAGATTGATAGTGGCTTCTCTCATACTTGCTTCTGCCTGTTCCACCTGAAGATGATAATTCTCTTTGGCCTGTTTAATTTGTCGTTTTGCTTTTTGGTAATCGAATTTGGCTTGACGTTGAGTTGTAGGAGGTTCATATTTAGACTCCTCCATGGCAATCTCTTTTTCTTCAACAGCAAATTCCAGATCAATAAGTTTATTACGAGCGCTTTTTAAATTCATTGCTGTGTCCAGCTTTGTCTTAAGGTATTCTGATTTTCTCTTCTCCAGCTCATCTTCAGCATCTTTTAATTTAGTAAGAGTTTCCGTTTTGTCAAGTCTTGCTACATAATCACCTGAATCAACCACAGTTCCTTCTGACACAAGATCTATAATTTTTACTTCACGTATGCCAAGTCGTCTGTTCCGCAGACCTTGCGGACCTCTTATTTCGACTGATTCTTTGGCTTTTAATTCACCGGTAGTGGTAACCAAAACTTCAAAAACACCTTTTTCTACCCTGGCAACAAGAGAAGATCCGGTTTTACTACTGGTTCCTGAAAAAACTAAAATCAGGACAACAGCCAGAATGATGAGGGATATAATGAGAATATACTTCTTTTTCATAGTCCTGCTATTATTTTATCATATTTTGTACAGATTGAATCACCTTTTCAGAAAGTTTTTCTGATATTTCCTTGCTGCTACCCTCCGAGTAAACCCTTATAATAGGTTCTGTATTGGATTTTCTTAAATGAACCCAGCCTTCACTGAATTCAATCTTTACACCGTCCACAGTATTCACCGGGTTTTCTTTATAAATATTCTGAATTTCCTCTAAGATATAATCCATATCTATCTTGGGAGTTAGCTGAATTTTATTTTTGCTGATATAGTAATCAGGATACTGATTTCTCAACTCAGTGCAGCACATGTTGCTTTTGGCCAAATAAGTAAGAAAAAGTGCAATGCCAACCAGGGCATCTCTCCCATAGTGAATATCGGGCAAAATTATGCCTCCATTCCCTTCGCCGCCTATCACTGCATTGGTCTCTTTCATCTTTTCTACTACATTAACCTCTCCTACCGCCGAAGGGGTGTAGGTAACGCCATAATATTCAGACAACTCTTTCAATGATTTGGTAGATGAAAGATTGGATACCGTATTCCCTTTTTTTTGCTGCAGGACATAGTCTGTCACCGCCACTAAGGTATATTCTTCTCCAAACATAGTACCGTCTTCATTAATTATAGCAAGTCGGTCAACATCCGGATCGACCACAAAGCCCACATCGGCTTTTTCCTTAATCATTAAAGCAGAGATCTCTTTCAGATTTTCAGGCAATGGTTCAGGGTTATGTGCAAAAAAGCCGGTGGGTTCGCAGTTCAATTCGATAACCTCTTTTACTCCAAGTTCCTTAAGCAAAACAGGGACAGCAATTCCTCCCACAGAATTTACTCCATCGACTGCAATTTTAAATCCTGCTTCTTTGATAGCTGGTATATCCACCAAAGACAATTTCTTAATCTCCTCAATATGCTTTTCCAGATAATGACTGTCAAAGGATATTTTGCCGAGTTCTTTAACAGGAGCATACTTAACGTTTCTATCTTCCACCAATGACAATACCGTTTTGCCTTCTTCATTGTTTAGAAATTCTCCCTGGCTGTTAAGCAGCTTCAGGGCGTTCCATTCAACGGGGTTATGACTTGCTGTAAGGATAACTCCTCCTTCTGCTTTTTCTTTGATCACTGCTAATTCCACTGTGGGAGTTGTGGCAAGGCCAAGATCAATTACATGAATTCCTAATCCCAACAAGGTGCCTGTAACCAGGTTATTGACCATAAATCCGGATGGACGCGCATCTCTTCCCACTACTACAGTAATCGCTGAGTTCTCATGCTTTTGCTTTAGCCATAATCCATAAGCTGTGGTAAATTTGACTAAATCGAGAGGTGTTAAATTATTACCAGGCACATCCCCAATTGTACCACGTATACCGGAGATTGATTTTATTAATGTCATGCTTAAAAGTTATTCATTGTTTTAAGAATTTTCTAAAATCTTCAAAAATGATCCCTTCATTATAAAAAGAAAGTCAAATTTAGCATTTTTACTTGAACAATAATTGGATTAATACTTTTTCTTCCTGGATAATTCTCCTTCTATGTTATAGTATTTCCATAATCCTTTTTTATTGCCCTCTTTATATTTCCCCTCTCTCATAAGGCGGCCGTCAGGATAATAGAACTTCCCTTCGCCATTTGGTATTCCTGATTCATAATTAATCTTTGCTTTCAGTCTCCCATTCTCGTGGTATTCAAGATACTTGCCCTCAATTTTGTTGTTCTCAAACTTTGCTTTAATCTGTATTGTGTTTCCCGGATTGTCATAAAAAAACACCACATAGTTATTAACCACTCCATTTTCATATAACACTGAACTTTTAAGATTTCCCGAATTATAATAAGTTCGCCATAGTCCATCCGGATGTCCATTTTCAATTTCTCCTTCGTACCAAAGCGTACTATCCGGATAAAATATTTTTATCATGCCTGTGGTATCATTCGGAATGTTAAAAGATTGCGGATCGAATCGAAATTCAAGATTTTCAATTCTTTTGTTAGCTGGTTTGGAGGCCTCACTTTCATAAACTGAAACCAATGGATCTTTCTTTATTTCAGCATTCAGGGTTATTACCATTTGTGCTTTTAAAAACTCTTGCCCGGGTTTAATTGAAATACCCAGGTCCTTAATACACAACATTAAATCCCTGTATTTCTCCATCTTTTGCTGCGCTGAAAAATTTGAAAGATAATAAAGAGTAGAATACATCTGTCTTGTTTGCAAATAAATATCAATATTTGATTTTGAATTTAATTTCTTTCTGATATACTGAAAAGAATCAACCTCATCTAATACCCGATTTTCATAAAAGTCTTCTATAAGTGTCTTCAAATTTGAAGCCGAATTACTAAAAACCACAAAATCATCGATAAATGTAAAATAAGGTCTTTCAATTTTTTGAAATATGTTACCTGCAAATATTTTGAAGAATCCATTCAGATCAAGGTATTGTATTTCATGTTCCTCATAATTTCTTGTTCTGAATTTTAAAGGCGTCTTATGAGAGATATTTCCTGTGATCTCTCCCAACATCTCTTTGGCTGTTTGAATATTACTGGTCCGAAAAGCAATAAAGACGTCCTCTGCTCTTCCAACACCGATTTCAGGTCTGATTTTCCCAACAACTACCTCATTATTAATCCAGTTAAAGATATGATTACTGATATCAATATCAAACTTATCCTCTATCATTTGGGTCTGATTAATATATTGCCTGTAACTTTTGCTGTCGAGAGCAGCAAGTTGTTCCAGGAAATTCTGGTTCAATTCATTAAACTGATCAAACCGCATTGAAACATAGGAAGCTGTATTTTTTGTCAGCCACTTATGAACAGCTGACTTCCCGGGAGAAATATCCTTAAATGCATTGAGGTATCCGGCAACAGAATCAGCGTTTGAAACAGAACCATTAAACACCAAATTGTTGTCATCAATATCCAATTCAAAACCAGCATACTGTAATGAATTAATCCAGCCTGAAAGATCTTTATTCTCTGAAGTATATTCTTCCACATAAGGTGTTAATTGCTCAAAGTTTAAGTACAATTGTAAATATCCCTGGTCTTTAAATCCGGTTATCAGCTTTTTAAAATCTGTCTGATTCATCCAATAATTTTCAGATTCATCAAGACAATGCTTAACCATCGACAATTCAGGTGAGATTACCAGTGCATTTCCCGTTAACGTTAAATAAAACTTTTTATCTTTCTTCAAATCCCGAATGCGAAAAATTTTCTTATCATGATAATCTATTCTCTTCCCTTTATAATCAACTCTTTCCAATAATCTGCTTTGCAAAAGATCCATTGAAAAAGAAAGGTTCGAAAAATCTTTCAGGTCAACAAATACTAAAGGCTGAAGCTCTCTCTTTTTATCGGGGTGCAGAGATACCAGAACTGCTCTGTCTTTTAACAATTTCCCTGCCATTTTATTCTTATTCATTACAGTATCTGCCTTATACATGGATTTTTTTACCTGAGCAAAAATCTCATTGTTCTCCAGGATTTTCCATGCTTCTGATGCTCTTATCTTTTGCCAGTTTTTTGTCCCGTGCGTTGTATAAATCATTAACGCCGCATCTTCAGGAACATAGCTAAATAATTCTCTTTCCGGTGCAGGTTTCAATTTGATATAAGCGACAAACCCTATCGCTAATATCAAGATTATCAACAGGAAATACTTAAGAAACTTTTTCATAAAATCTTTTCTTTACTGATTATGCTATATTATCAAACCTCTTCACAGCATGCTAAAATTACAAAATTGAGATACAAAAAAAATTTTATGCGCATTTTTTTAATTATTTTTTGAACGGGATTTTAAGATTAAAATGTCTTTAAATAATATATTTGCCGAAAAAATGATGGTTAAAGAAAATAAAGTCCTGCTTTTATATTCAGGGGGGTTAGATTCCAGGCTGGCTGCTGAAGTATTGTTAGAAGAAGGATCACAGATCACAGCTGCTTTTTTCAGACTTCCTTTCAGTGGAGAAAAACATGTGAAAGATAATTTTCTGGACAAAAGAAATATCCCGATAAAAATTTTCGACTGTACAGAAGGAGCTCTGCTTTCTGCCTACCTTGAAGCCATCAGAAATGCGAAGTACGGAAGAGGAGCAGGGTACAATCCCTGTACAGATTGTAAAATATTCATGTTTCAGGAAGCATCAAAATTTGCAAGGAAACATGATTTCCAGGCAATAGCCACCGGCGAAGTTCCTGGTCAAAGACCCATGTCACAAACTTCAGATAAAATGAAGATCATTAAAAACAGTTTTGATTTCCCCATAATTCGCCCTCTTTCTAATATTGGAATTCAGGGAAGAGGCCGTAAAAAACAGATAGAGATGGCCAGAAGGTACGACTTTGATTTTCCAAGCCCCGGAGGTGGATGTCTGCTGTGCGACAAACAATTAGGACCAAGATTTAAAATGCTTATTGAAAATGATCTTGTTAATGAGGAAACCCTCTCTGTAATAAATATTGGCAGACATTATTATTTTGATGAAACTAAAGAATGGCTTGTGGTAGGACGAAATAAGGATGAAAACGATGTATTGGAAAGTTTTCCCAATTGCATTGCTTCATCAAAAGGCAAACCTGCAGTTTTATATAATCCCGGAGAAAATCCAAAAACCAAAGAGTTAGCCCGGGAATTCCAAAATATTTATATGAGAAAAGACAGGGGAAAAATTGATTCATACAAAAAATGGAAATACTAAGAAACTGTTTAATCTTCAAAACAATATTTTTCATAAATTGTAGTAATAATAAAATACTGAATAATTGAAATTTATGTAATATCTTCTTTTTTATCATTTTTCAATAAAAAAGAACCGTAAAAAAAATATTACAATTATAACTCTATGAAAAAATTATATCCGGAATCAAAAGTTGAACTTAATCCATTTATTTCAAAATTTTACAACACTCTGGTTCAGGGTGTCACCTTAAAAAAGTACTATCAATACATTAATTCTGCTATTGATCAAATGAACATTCAGCCTGGCGATAAAATTCTTGATCTGGGTTGTGGAACGGGAAAAAATACTTGTTCTATGCATCAATACTTAACAAACCAGGGAAAAATAACAGGCATGGATATATCCCAAACCATGGAAAAGCAATTCAAAAAAAGATGTAACAATCTTGATAATGTCTCTTTTTTAAAACAAAGAATTGATAAGCCATTTGATCTGAATGAGAAATATGACAAGATATTTATAAGTTTTGTACTTCATGGGTTTCCTCAACAGGTAAGAGAAACAATTATAGAAAATGCTTTCAGGCATCTGACCCCAAAAGGCAGTTTGCATATTATGGACTTTGGGCAATTTCACCTTAAGGATATGCCTTTTTATTATCGCATTCCATTTAAAATAATTGAATGCAAATATGCTTTTGATTTTATAGAAAAAGACTGGGAATCTATACTAAGACAGAAAGGATTCAGGCATTTCAGACATTACAAATTTTTCAAGGGGTATTTAAAACATCTGGCAGCCTATAAATAGGGTTTGCTGAAAAAGTCTGTAGTGCATCATATACAAGGCGGTGAAGCGAAGCTGTATATTAATA
>CAZWHH010000059.1:0-10043 GCA_964633615.1 uncultured Bacteroidales bacterium
AAAACTGCATTATTAGGCACATAAAAAGTATCATAAAAATTTTTGATGTCTTCAGGAGTAGCAGACTTAATATGCTCTGCATCACCAATAGTGGTCCACCTGTAGGGATGCTTTTTAAAAGCCCTCTTCATCGTTTCGATCATAATAGAACCATAAGGCCGGTTGTCATAATTTTGTTTCTTCTCCTCCACCACAACCTTCTTCTGGGTAGCTATGCCTACAGAATCAATTTTGGCATGCAACATTCTTTCTGATTCCAGCCACAAGCCTAGTTCCAATTGATTTGTGGGTAAAATCTCATAATAAAAAGTACGGTCATTGGAAGTATTTGCATTCAACGTTCCTCCTGCCTTTTCAACATACTCGGAGTATTCATGCCTCCCAATATTTTTGGATCCTTCGAACATCAGATGCTCAAATAAATGAGCGAAACCCGTAAGTTCGGGGCTCTCATTTTTCGAGCCTACATGATACATCACTGTAACTGCCACAATAGGTGTAGAGTGGTCTTCATGAAGAATCACATGGAGCCCATTGTCCATATCATATTCTTCAAACTGAATATTCGGATTTTGTGCATGGGAAGAAAAAAGGCCCATAACAAAAAATCCGAAAGTTAAAATTAATAACTTTTGAATTTTCATAGAATTTGTTTTTGCTGTTAAAAATAAAAGTCGAAATTATAAATTTTTATGAAGGAAACAATTAAAAATCCTTTTGGTTTTTATAAATAATTTTGCATATCAACAAATAATTCTTTAAATTTCGCTAAAATTAAACATTTCAGTAATTATGGAAAAAGATACTATCCTGGTACCATGGGATTTCACACAAGTTGCTGAATATGCATTACAGCATGCCATTAAAATTTCAACGCACTTAAAAAACAGAATTCAGCTCATTCATGTAGTCAAAACCGAAAAGCTCCTTCAGGAAGGGCATGATAACATGCAAAAAACGGTAGAGAAACTATCAGATCAGTACCAGATAGATTTAGATCCCGTTGTGCTTCACGGGAGTTTATTTCATGTAATTAGCGATTATGCCTCGGCGAACAACGTCAGCATTGTTGTTATGGGAACGCATGGAATAAAGGGAATGCAGAAAGTTACTGGTAGCTGGGCTTTAAAAGTTATTGCCGGTTCAAAAATACCTTTTATTGTAATCCAGGAACCCCCCTCCAAAAAAGAAATTTTTAAAGATGTGGTTTTCCCTTTGGATTACAGGAAAGAAGGGAAACAAAAAGTGAACTGGGCTCTGTTCCTGGCAAAATATTTTGACGTTAAAATCCACATCCTCGCTCCCCAAATAAAAGATAAAGGGATTCAAAAAAAGGTGAGGATCAACATCAATTTTGCTGAAAAAATATTCGAAAATCATGGGGTACGATATGATATCCAAATGATCGATTCAAGTCATTTAGGTGAAAAAACCATTGAGTACGCCCTAAAGATTGATGCCGATATTGTGCTGATAATGACAACCAAAGACATTGGGCTGACAGATTATATGCTTGGAGCCAAAGAACAATACATTATTGCAAACAACGCCAAGCTCCCTGTCATGTGTGTTAACCCACGCACCGACCTCAGCAGGTATGGTGGTTTTAGTACAACGGGAGGATAAAAAACTAAAGGCTGTCTGATAAAGGCAGCCTTTCCTATTTCACGTGGCTAAGATTGATAAAATCAACATAGTTCCCATAATCATCACCATACATGGAAACATTTTCTCCAATGATACAATAAGTACTCTTTTCCCCGGCAATTTTAGAAAATAATACTTCATACTCCTGATTGTCCTTACCGATCATCAGGACATGAGATAAGTTTTTATTCACATCAGAGGCTAATTCTACCCCACAAACAGGACAGAAAAATTCATATTTCTTCCCTTTAACGATTTCAAAATTATTGTTTTTCCGGATTGTGTAATCACCCAATCCCTGGTGAAGAAAAATTAACCCTTTGTCGCCTTCCTCAGAAACTACAGAGAAAACGACATCGTCATCTACATTTAGATAACTTCGGCATTTGGGGCAAAGAAAATCATTAATCATAGCAAGACCCTCCTTTTTTTATTTTATACGTGCTGTATAAATGAAAGTTTTATTGCTTAATTATTTTCTTATAAAGGTGAGACTTATTTTCGAAAATTTCAAGAAAATATAATCCTGCCGGCCAACTTTCTGTATAAATAAAAGAAACAGAATTTTTGAAAAATCCTCTTTTCACCACTTTCCCTGAAATATCCATAATCCTGTATCGGATTGGAAATTGATTCTCTCCTTTCAGGTTCACATTCAATCGATTTTGAACAGGGTTTGGAAAAACTTCCACTTCAACAGGAGCCCTTGTGGCAATCCCTCCGGAGATTAAATCCTTTTCACCGTTCAAAACCCAATTATCCGGATCTATCGCAATATCTGAAATTGTATGATCCCATTCAATACTGATTTTTTCTTCTTCCAATGCAGGGTGAATGGTTATTAGGGTATCCTCCCCATTCCCGGACATTAATAACAGCTCCACGGGGATGGAGAAAATTATACCATCATTTGCTGATGTTTCCTGTGAAAAAATGATTTCTTTTTCATTTCCGTTTTCTTCCCATTTCACATCGTAATAAGGGAACCCTTTTCCATAATACCACTCATCAAAAAACGCATCAAGATTCACTCCAGAGGTATTTGAAACACTGTTTTTCAAATCTTCCCCGGTGGCTACTCCATTATTAAATTCCTGCAAAAAATTCCTCATTGCCTGAAAAAACAGAACCTCATCATTTACCAGGTAACGAATCATATGAACTAAGGCGGCACCTTTTTTATACGATAAATAATAATTAAAAATCCGGCCTTCATTATTTGCTTCCTCAAAAGGGATGTAAACCGTTCCGTCGGGGATGCTTTTGGCATAGCTGTGTGCTGTACTCATCCAGTTATCATCAGAGGAACCACTGGTTAAATATTCCAGCGCCACATACTCTCCATACGACGCAAATCCCTCATTAATCCATATATCCTGCCAGGTAGCACATGTCACGTAGTCGCCAAACCATTGGTGCATTAATTCATGCGAAATCAGATTATATGAAAAACTCCCTGTAGTAGTTACCGTCTGATGCTCCATCCCTCCTCCCAGTTCGGTTAAACTATGACCGTATTTTTCTTCATAAAAAGGATAGATCCCATACAATTCGGAATAAAGTTCTATGAAATCTTTTGTGTTGTCGATTGAAGATTGGTTTCCCTCCAAATAAAGAGAGTTATCATAAACAAAGTTCTGAATAAAAATAGAGTCATTTATGCCTTCCGGATAAGCATAAAAATTATACTCCCGGTAATCAGCAACTGCGTAGGATACAAGGTAATAATTTATCGGGTAATGAGTCTTCCATTTATACTTGACCTTGCTATTCCCTAAATTTTCAGTTCCTTCCAGGTTCCCATTCGAAACAGCGGTATAATCTTCGTGAGTAGTCAGATAAACAGTGGCTGAATCGGCTTTGTCTTCAAGCACCTGCTTAGTTGCCCACCAATCTTTCGCGTGGAATGATTCAGAAAGGGTCCACGTTACATCTTTATTATAGGTTGAATTGTAACCATAACTGACTCCCCCTCCCTGACTGGTACCATGATAAAAAACTCTTGTTGTAAAGAATTCATTCTGACTGATAGGTCCGGGGGGTACAATTACAATCTCATCGTCTGCATGGGTGAAATCAGAAACAAACTTCCCATCCACTTTAATTGAATCAATTGTTAAGTAATTGTTTAATTCCAGCATGATGGTATCCATTGTGGAAACAACTACCCTGGCCATTATTTCACTAAACCCTGAAATATAAGTGTTTGAAGGAGAAATTTCTAAATCTAAAAAATAATGCTTGATATCATACTGACTCATCTTTTCATCCAGATTCTGACGATCTTTTTCCATTCGTGGATAATAATTTTTAACTCCCTGACGGTTCGATTTCGTTTCTACATATTGAGAAACAGCAACAAAAGGAAACAGCAGAATGAATATCAACAACTTAAGCTTTCTCATAACAATTGAAAAATTAATATATAAATTCGGCAATATAATAATTCCATTCCTATATTTTCATTAACAACAGATTTTTTTTATAATATCACCGGCTAAAAAGGCTTTAAATTACAATAAGTAGTTGGTTGGTTAAATGAAAACCGGCATTAAAATGATAAAAAGTAAACGAGTCACCCCCTGTTAGAAAAAATGGTAATTAATATCCCGTCTTTACAGGGTAAAAATATAAGACGGCATAAATTTTAATAGGCGGATATCAGTAAATAAAGGTGAGTAAAAAACAAGATGAAATATTTTCAGCTTCTTCCCTGCATAACCTGTTTTTTCTTTTTTCCCTGGATGTATCAGCAGAGAATAAAGAAAAAAACCTGATTACATCGAGTAGACCTATAAAAGATAAACAAACCGGTGAAGAACTTATTGGTCCCAATGTAAACTTAGCGAACGAATATTGAAGGGGGGAATGGAGCTGTAGGATATTTCAAAGCCTATAGAATCAGCAGTCTAAGCAAAACAATCAAAAAGTTATATAAAAAACCGTGAATTTTTATATTTTTTGTAACAAATTCGTTGGCTCAGTCGTCACACAAATGAAACTCTCATCTGTATCCTGCAGACAAAAGGCAATGAATATAGCATGGGGGTTACATGGGTTGCCGTTTCAAAAAATGGAGACTTTAGTAGAAACAAGTCTCAGAATGTCAAATTAATAATTAAACTCTATACGAATGAATTTAAATTAAAATGACTGTAAAAGAGTACAATCAATGTGTGGATCAATACTCTGACAATATCTACCGCTTTATATTAAAAAACATTAAAGATGAAGATAAAGCCAAGGATGTTGTGCAGGACACCTATGAAAAACTATGGGTCCGTGCAGATTCTGTATCTTTTAATAAGGTCAGGTCTTACTTGTTCTCAACAGCATATCATACCATGATTGATTTGATACGCAGGGAAAAAAAATATACCGGCATGGAAGAGATAAATCAGGGGGAGCATGTATATGAAAATCAGTATAAAGGATTAAACGAAGTACTTGAAGATGCCTTAAAGAAACTGCCGGACATTCAGCGCTCAGTTGTGCTTTTGAGGGACTATGAAGGCTATACATATAAAGAAATTGCAGGGATTACAGGATTAAGTGAATCGCAGGTAAAAGTTTACATATACAGGGCAAGAGTTACCCTTAAAAAACACATTGGGTCCGTTGAAAAGGTTATATAAAAACATGGGACGAATTAATAGAAATAACTACGAAATCTTTTTCCTTGATTATCTGGAAGGTAATCTGGATGAAAGCGTTTTGCCGGAATTAAAAGAATTCATTGCCGATAATCCGGATCTTGAAGAAGAATTGTCTTCATTGAATACAGCCCGGCTAACTCCTGAAGAAACTTCATTTAACCACAAGGATGGATTAAGAAAAAATCCTGTTCTGCCCGATAATATAAGCAACTTTGAAGAACTCTGCATAGGGAGTCTTGAAAATGATCTGACCCCCAGTCAGGAAAAAAAATTTAAACAATTCATACAGCACTCTACCAAACATAGAAAGGAATTTGAAACATACCAGAAAACCCGGCTCACACCGGAAAAAATCTCTTTTAATGACAAAAACTCCTTAAAAAAAGGAAGAATTTATTCCCTCCGGAGAAACCGAATCAGTCAAATTGCTTTAGCGGCTTCTGTAGCTCTTTTAGCCGGAGTGTTTTCTCTTTTTTATAAATCTGATATGAATACAGATGTCTACAGTAATAAATTAAGTAAACACATAAAATATACTATCAGAGAAACAAGTAGCCAAAAATATATTTTAGACGATTCTGTTAACAAACTGAAATTAAGTGACACAAAAACTTATCCTATAAAATTTTACGACAGCTTACCGAATGTTTTAATAAAACTAAAATTTACCGGTTCACCCGTTTCCGAAGAAAAAACCATTAAAAAAATACAGGCAAAAAGTGTAATAATAACCGAAAAAAAAGGAAATGAAAACATATTTACCCAAATTTCGCCGGGAAAAATTCAGTATAGTGCATTTCCTTCAATAGAGGCAAGAAGCGCCAGGGACAAGAACTTCCTTGCAGAAAAAATAGACCAGTTAAAGAACAAGATAAATCCTGAAAAAAAATCATTCTCCCTGATTAATTTAGCGGATGCAGGACTTGAAGGTATCAGCAAAATAACAGGTAAAAAACTCGACCTCAAACCTCAGTATAACTCACAAGGAGAATTGAAAAGACTTGCTTTTACTACTGAAATTTTTCGTTTTTCCACCAATGTGAAAAATAAAGAGCAGGCAGACAAAAAATAGATCTTTGGTTTCTTTCGGTTTCTTTTATTATAAACAAATTAAAAATTTCACTTCTTCTGTAACAAATCTTTGGTTTCAATCGTCACACTACAAAATATGTTGAATCCAATAAAAAATAATAGAATGAAAAACTTAATCTTAACTTTAATTATTTTAAGCTTTACTTTCAATTGCTACCCTCAAACAATGGAAGAAAAGCTGAAAGAACTCGAATCGACAGTTGCAGAAGACACGATTCGGAAAGACACTGTCAAAACAAAAAAGAAAGACACAACACACATCAACTTCAAGAACAAAAAGGTAAGAATCACAGAAGACAATGAAGGAACTACCATTGAGGTGAAAAAGAAAGGAGAAAGCGACTGGGACTTTGATGATGATGACTGGGATGATTTTGAAAACGACGATCACGATGGCTTTAACCTGGATTTTATGGAAGACAAAGGTTTCGATATTCACTGGGCTGGTTTTGAAATCGGGATGAACAACTTTTTAAATAACAATTACAGTATGAATCTTTCTGAGGAAAATGAGTATCTCGACTTAAATACCGGAAAATCGTGGAACATCAACCTCAATTTTATTGAATATGATTTGAATGTGATCGGGAAAAACTTTGGAATTGGCTCTGGTCTGGGGCTCGAATTCATGGATTTCCGGTTTGACAGCAGGGTTCCTGTCACCAAAGGGGAAGACGGCATTATGGTAGACAGCTCCTATATCAAAGAAGGGCTTAATTTAGACAAAGGCAAACTGAGTACTACTTTTTTAACCCTCCCTCTTTTAATGGAATTCCAAGCCCCTGCAGGTCAGCGAAACAAATTTTTTATCACTGTGGGTGTCATTGGAGGATTAAAGCTGGGTTCTCACACAAAAGTAGTTTATAAAGATGAAAACGGAGATCGCCAAAAGGATAAAAATCAAAGCGATCTGTACATCTCTCCTCTGAAACTGGGATATACCCTTCGCCTGGGATATGGTGCTGTTAAAGTATTTGGTAATTATTATGAAACCGGGCTTTTTGAAAAGGGTAAAGGGCCAACGGTTCATCCTTTTTCAGTAGGACTGATGGTTAGTTTCTAAACCCATTAAAAATCAAACATTTAAAAAACCATGCGGGTCTGCATGGTTTTTTTTTGGAACAAAGAATTAAAACATTATTTGGACAAAATTGATTTTTTTAATCTCTTTGAAATTTATATTTTTACCCAAACTAATTAAAAAAAACAACCATGAGACTATTGTTGATAAGTAACTCAACCAATGCAGGAGAAGACTATTTAGCACATGCGAAGGACAATATCAAAGATTTCCTTCAGCAGGGAGAAGTAAAAAAAGTGCTTTTTATTCCCTATGCCGCTGTAAGTTTTTCTTATGATGATTACCAGGAAAAAGTCTGGAAACGCTTCGGTGAATTTAATGTTGAAGTGGATTCTTTGCATAATTATCCGCACGATAAGAGAAAAGAGGCTGTGAAAAACGCTGAATCCATTGTTGTCGGTGGAGGAAATACATTTCATCTGCTAAAACAAATGCAACAGGAAGATCTGATCGAAGTGATGCGTCACTCTGTATTAAATGGAGCTCCTTTCATTGGCTGGAGTGCCGGGTCAAATGTTGCCTGCCCAACCATTTGTACAACCAATGACATGCCTATCGTGGAACCTGATAGTTTCCACGCCCTAAATCTGGTTCGTTTTCAGATTAACCCACACTACCTGGATGCTCATCCTGATGGTCATGCAGGAGAAACAAGGGAAATGAGAATCAACGAATACATCATTGCCAACCCTTATGTTTATACTGTTGGTTTAAGAGAAGGATCTATGTTCCTTGTTGAGAAAGGAGAAATAAAACTTCTCGGAAACAAAAACAAAAAAGCCAGAATTTTTAAAGGCGACGAAGAACCCAAAGAACTGGATGTCAATGATGATTTTGATTTTCTCTTTGACTAAGATGTAGTAACCTATTAAACGGAAAGCGTTCCTTTTATTTGGGAACGCTTTTTTTTCGAAACAATCAAAAAATAAGCCCTGAGTTCACCAACAAGAAAAGAGTGCCCTCTTGAATAACATTATTCTACTTTCAACACAAAATAATTCTTTTTCCCTTTCTGCACCAGAATGTATTTATTATTCAACAGATACTCATCATTGATCGTTGCATCCATAGAAGCAACCTTTTGCTTATTCAGGCTCAGTCCTCCGCCTTTTATCAATCTTTTAAGTTCGCCTTTGGAAGGAAATACAGCAGCCTCGTCGGTGAGCAGATCCAGGGCAGGAACTCCTTCTTTCAATTTATCCATAGAAACAGTAAAAACAGGTACTCCCTCAAAAACAGACAAAAAGGTTTTCTCATCCAACGCTTTTAATTCATGGGTCGTTGATTTACCAAACAAAATTTTACTGGCAGCCACGGCATTTTCGTATTCTTCGGGGGAATGAACCATCACGGTCACCTCTTCCGCCAATCTTTTCTGGAGAGATCTTTTGTGAGGTTCTTCACGATGCTGTTCAATCAAATGATCAATCTCTTCTTTATCCAGAATGGTGAATATCTTAATGTATTTCTCTGCGTCCTCATCGCTTACGTTTAGCCAGAACTGGTAAAATTTATAAGGAGAAGTCAGTTCAGGGTCGAGCCATACGTTCCCTTCTTCTGTTTTTCCAAATTTTCCGCCATCTGCTTTGGTTATCAACGGGCAGGTAAGGGCAAAAGCTTCACCTCTGAGTTTTCTTCGAATCAATTCTGTTCCGGAGGTAATATTACCCCACTGGTCGGAACCTCCCATCTGCAGTTTACAGTTTTTATGCTGGTATAGATGATAAAAATCTGTTGCCTGAACCAACTGGTAAGAAAATTCCGTAAAAGACAGCCCTGTTTCCGCATCGGCTCCCAGTCGGTTTTTGACAGAATCTTTGGCCATCATATAATTTACTGTCAGGTGTTTGCCAATATCTCTTATGAATTCCAGAAAACTGTACCGGCTCATCCAGTCGTAGTTGTTCACCAGCTCTGCATTATTCTTTTCGCCTTCTGAAAAATCCAGAAATTTATTCAATTGTTTTTTCAGTGCAGCCTGATTAGAACGCAGCGTTTCTTCGTCAAGGAGATTTCTTTCTTTGGATTTTCCGGAGGGATCCCCAATCATTCCGGTGGCGCCTCCTAACAACACAATAGGTTTATGTCCTGAACGCTGAAAATGTTTAAGCAACATTACAGAAGTTAAATGTCCTATATGAAGGGAATTGGCTGTTGGATCAATACCTACATAAGCCGTTGTCATTCCTTTTGAAAGTTGTTCTTCAGTCCCGGGCATGATATCATGAAGCATGCCCCGCCATTTTAATTCTTCTACGAAATTCATGGTTCTGTCTTTTTAAGCTCAAAGATAATAATTGCAAAGAATAATTTAGCTATTTAAGTAAATTTTGAAAGAAGTGGCAGCTTTCAGTTGCAGCAGCAATGGCAGAAGGCAGTCCTCCTTCGCTGAAGCTACGGAGGATGAGAAAAGCAGGGAGCGAAAGTTAGAGGGAGATTTAATAGTTTCAGGTTGGTTCATGCCTGAAAGGCTAATTTAGGTTAGCCCGGGGCAACGCCCTGGGAATAGCAATAAACCTGTTCTGATCGCCCTGAAAGGGCAGATTAAGATGAGAAATGAAAAAATT
>CAZWHH010000060.1:0-9875 GCA_964633615.1 uncultured Bacteroidales bacterium
CGAATAGAAAACAGAAAATATGTAACGAACATATGAAAAATAATTGTTTATTTAGCACAGGCAGATTATTTTTCTTTATAGATATAGAGAATTTTGTAATAATAATGAATCATTAAAAATACATTAATAATATATGAAGATACTGGTAAAAAATATCAAAGGACTGGTTAACGCAGATGATTCTGCACGAAAATGCGTGGCTGGTGAAGAAATGTCGGATTTAAAGACCCTCGGGGATGCGTTTCTGCTAATAGACAAGGGGAAGATAGCCGACTATGGAAAAATGAGTCAATTGAAAGAAGATATTACTGCAGATAAAGAGATAAATGCCGAAGGTAAATTTGTTTTTCCTTCTTTTTGTGATTCGCATACTCATTTGGTATATGCCGGAAGCCGTGAGATTGAATATGGAGATAAAATAAGGGGGCTATCCTACGAAGAAATAGCAAAGAGGGGAGGAGGAATTCTTAATTCTTCAAAATTATTACATAATACCTCTGAAAAGTCTTTGTATGAACAGTCATTAAAGAGAATTAAGGAAATTATTTCACTTGGAACAGGTGCTGTTGAAATCAAAAGTGGCTATGGCCTAACTGTGGAAGATGAATTAAAAATGTTAAGAGTTATTAAACAATTAAAAGAAACTACTCCGGTTACAATTAAGTCAACTTTTCTTGGAGCACACTCCATACCTGCAGATTATAAAAACAATCCCGATAAATATGTTGATATTGTCGTGAATGAAATGCTTCCGGAAGTGGGTAAGAATAAGCTGGCTGATTACGTGGATGTTTTTTGTGATCGTGGATTTTTTACCGTAGAACAGACGGAAAGAATTTTGAAAGCATCTGCTGATTATGGTCTTCAGCCAAAAATCCATGCCAACGAACTGGATTATTCAGGTGGTATTCAGACAGGTGTAAAATATGATGCGCTGTCGGTTGACCATTTGGAATTCACAGGTGATGATGAGATCAAAGCTCTCAAAAAATCTCAGACAATGCCCACACTTTTGCCCGGGGCCGCTTTCTTTTTAGGCTTAATTGATCCACCGGTTAGAAAAATGATTGAATCAGGATTGCCAGTTGCCCTGGCTTCAGATTATAATCCCGGCTCCTCACCCTCCGGGAATATGAAATTTATTATGTCTTTGGGTACCATTAAATTAAAAATGTTACCTGAAGAAGTGATCCATGCGGTAACAATTAATGGTGCTTATGCCATGGGAGTTGAAAAAGAGCTCGGCACCATTACCAGGGGAAAAAAGGCAAATGTGTTCATTACTAAAGATATTCCTGCTTATGAATTTATGCCTTATGCTTATGGGAGTTATTTGATTGATACTCCAATACTTAATGGAGAAATACAACAAGGTTTTGATTAACTGGATAATTTAAAAAGGCGCTAAGCGGCTTTTATAGCTAAAAACCAAAAAAATTATTATATTGACACTCAAAAAGGATTAGCTGCTAAGTGCCTGGTAAGCAATTTAACAATTCAACAATAAAATAATAGAACAATTAAAAACAATAAAAACTATGGCTGAAAACAGATTATTAGAATGCGTTCCCAATTTCAGTGAAGGGAATGATATGGATATTATTAAACAAATAACCAATGAAATAGAAGCAATTGACGGAGTAAGCCTGCTGGATGTTGATCCAGGACAGGCCACCAACCGGACTGTGGTTACTTTTGTGGGTACACCTGATGAAACGGTTGAGGCAGCTTTTCAGGCAGTCAAAAAAGCTTCGGAATTAATCGATATGAGTAAGCATTCAGGAGCTCACCCACGTTTTGGAGCGACAGATGTTTGTCCTTTGGTTCCTGTATCAGGAATGGATATGGATGAAGCTGTAGAATATGCAAGGAAACTGGCTAATCGAATTGGCGAGGAACTGAAAATACCCATCTATTGCTATGAATATGCAGCATATGAAGACAAAAGAAAAAATCTGGCCAATTGTCGTTCAGGAGAATACGAAGGATTGAAGGAAAAACTAGGGAAACCGGAATGGAAGCCGGATTTCGGCCCTGCGGAATTTAACACAAAGTCAGGAGCCACTGCAGTTGGAGCAAGAGATTTCCTTGTAGCCTATAATATTAATTTGAACACGACTTCTACCAGGCGAGCCAATTCCGTTGCGTTTGATATCAGAGAAAAAGGAAGAGTGAAAAGAGAAGGAGGCAAATTAACAGGGAAACCAATTCTTGATGAAAACGGAAATAAAGTCTGGGAACCGGGGGCTTTGAAATGTGTCAAAGGGATTGGATGGTTTATTGAAGAATATGGAATCGCACAGGTCTCTGTTAATCTCACCAATATAAGTGTAACGCCTGTTCATGTTGCTTTTGATGTAGCCTGTCAGAAAGCAGCCGAAAGAGGCATTCGTGTGACGGGTTCTGAACTTGTGGGACTGATTCCATTGAAAGGAATGTTAGAGGCAGGGAAATATTTTCTGCGTAAGCAAAAAAGATCCACCGGCGTTTCGGAAAAAGAGCTCATTAAAATTGCAGTAAAATCTTTAGGACTTGATGATCTCTACGAATTTAATCCGGAAGATAAAATCATTGAATATAAACTGGCAGATAAGAATAAAAAGAAATTGGTTGATATGAGCGTGGCTGATTTCTCCGATGAAACTGCCTCCGAATCACCTGCCCCTGGCGGAGGATCTGTTTCAGCCTGTATGGGTTCGCTGGGAGCCGCCCTGGGAACAATGGTTGCCAATCTCTCTTCCCATAAACGAGGTTGGGACGATCGTTGGGAAGAATTCTCCGATTGGGCAGAAAAAGGAATGGAATGCCAGAGCGAACTAACCCAACTGATAGATAAAGATACTGAGGCTTTTAATAAAATTATGGAGGCCTTTAAACTTCCCAAAAAATCGGAAGAGGAGAAAAAAGTCCGGCAAAAGGCCATCCAGGAAGCCACGAAAAATGCCATCATGGTGCCATTCCGGATAATGGAGACTGCTTATCAATCTCTTGAAGTGATCAAAGCAATGGCAGAAAAAGGGAACCCGAATTCTGTTTCTGATGCTGGCGTAGGGGCCCTGGCTGTGCGTTCTGCTGTGAAGGGCGCTTATTTAAATGTTAAAATTAATTCTGCTGACCTGGAAGACAAAAAATTTGTGGATGACATTCTGAAAAAAGGGAAAAAGATTGAAGAGCAGACAGAAAATCAGGAAAAAGAAATATTGAAAATTGTGCAGGAAAATATATAAATGCCTTGAATTTAGCATATTATGTCGTATACTTATAAATTTTAATTTATTTAAATGAATAAAAGTTAAGAATATATTGGATTTTGGCCTTGAAATCTTTTAATTTTGGAAAAAATATATTACTTTTATCAACAATAACAATGAAAACAAGAATTATAAATGCCTGATGCTTATAAAGAAATGAATTTGTCTGGTATTTGAAGAACATATGTTTACAAATATGTTTGTTATTCTTATGAGAATTTTGTTATATTAGAACCTTGAATTTTAACCCTAAAATTTGTATCTATGAGAAAACTAACCATTTTAATGACATTTTTGCTGTTTGTCGGTTTTCAGGCTGCAGCTCAAATGGAAATTACGGGAAAGGTTACCAACAGTGAAACTGGTGAACCGATACCCGGAGTGTCGGTTGTAGTTAAAAGTAACACTACAATCGGTACAGCAACTGACATGGATGGTAATTATGCCCTGTCTGGTGTGCCATCCGATGCAGAGACATTGGTTTATACCTTTGTTGGTATGCAAACCCAGGAAATAGCAATTAATGGTCGAACAACTATTGATGTAGCTATGCAGCCTTCTGTTGAAGAGATGGAAGAGGTTGTAGTAACCGCTCTTGGTATTTCAAGAGAAAAGAAATCACTGGGATATTCTGTACAGGATGTTAAAAGTGACGAGTTAACTAAAGTTCCTGAAACGAATATGTTAAATAGTCTTTCCGGTAAAATTGCCGGTGTTCAGATTACCAACTCAAGTGGTGCTGTTGGTTCTTCTACCCGTATTACCATTCGTGGTAATAAATCGCTTGGTGGAAACAGTCAGCCATTATTTGTAGTTGATGGTACTCCTATCAGCAATTCGACTTCAAGCGTAAGTCAATGGGGTGCTGCAGACTTTGGTAATGCGGCAATGGATATCGAGCCGGAAAACATTGAAAGTATTTCAGTGCTGAAAGGTGCTAACGCAGCCGCTATATACGGTCAGCGTGCCCGTAACGGTGTTGTTTTAATTACCACGAAAGAAGGAAAACAACAAAAAGGACTGGGAGTAAATTACTCATACAGTGCCGATTTTGGAAAGCCTTATATTCTTCCTGAATATCAGAATAAATATGGACAGGGTCTAAATGGAAGTGAATATATTGCTGAAAACTTTTTTGGTGTTAATACTGATAACATTAGTGATTATAATGCCTACGCTGAATCCAGTTCTTTTGCTTATTATAACGGAACAGGCGGAGGAGTTTGGGACTATGTTGACGAAAGTTGGGGTCCGAGACTGGACATTGGACTGATGCTTCCTCAGTTTGACAGCCCCTGGCTTGATGCAAGCGGAAATGTAACCACTAACCCTACACAATTTGATCGTTACAAAACTACCGCATGGGATTCACACCCGGATAACGTGAGGAATTTTTTCCAGACCGGCGTGAACCAAAAGCATAACTTATCCCTTTCCGGGGGTAATGAGACTGTTACCGGTAGACTCTCTTTGTCTTATAATGACCAAAAAGGTACTGTACCTAATACAGATTTAACAAAAACTTCAGTTAACTTTTCTGGTTCAGCTAATCTTAGCGATAAGTTATCATTCCGTGTGAAGTCATCTTATGTGAAGAACCAAAGTGATAATATTCCTTATAATGGTTACAGTGCAAGTAACGTAATGCAGTCCATTGGCGGCTGGTTCGGAAGACAGGTTAATATGATATCACTCAAGGAGAATTGGGACACAATGGATCCATTTGGTAAGCCTTATACATGGAGTTATTACTATCATGACAATCCATACTGGACAGCTCACAAGAAGCCTACCAGCAGAATAAGAGATCGTCTTTATGGTAATTTCCAGCTGAAGTATGATATACTCGACTGGATGACTGTTACTGCAAGAGTAGGTACTGATTACTACACTGAAAAGCGTAAGAAAGAGATATGGGAAATGTCCAATGAAAATAAGAACAACGGAGGTGAATTCTGGATGTCTGAAAGAACACTCCAGGAAAACAACGCCGATGTAATGATTAATTTTGATAAGGAAATAACCAGTGAAATTCGCCTTGATGGTTTAGTTGGAGCTAACTACAGGAATAGGAAGTATAATAGTTCCTCACTGCAGGCAAATGAATTGACTGTTCCAAATCTGTTTACTATTAGCAATGTTTCCGGTAGTCCTACTACTGGCATGTATGAAAGTGAACTGGAGACCAATAGTATTTACGCACAGGTTAACTTATCCTATCAGGACTTTCTATTTTTAGGTGGTACTGCCAGAAATGACTGGAGTTCTACCCTGCCAAAAGATAACTGGAGCTTCTTCTATCCTTCTGTAAACCTTGGTTTTATTCCTACTGAGATAGTTGAATTAGGAAACATTCTTAGCTTTGCAAAAATAAGAGGTAGTTGGGCACAAGTTGGTTCTGATACTAATCCATACAGATTATCTAATACTTTTGGGTCTTCAGCCAACACATTCCTGGGGACAACGCAATATTATAACTCAAGAACACTTGCTAACAGTGACTTAAAGCCGGAAATTTCTTCTTCTATTGAAGCGGGTCTTGAACTGAAGTTTCTTGATAACAGGGCAGGATTAGATTTTACCTATTATGATACTAAGACATATGATCAGATCTTAGCTGTTGATATACCTGCCTCTTCAGGATATACTTCAAGAGTAACCAATGCTGGTGAAATTGAAAATGAAGGTATTGAGATAAGTGCTTATGGAGATATTCTGAAATCAGCTGATGGTTTTAATTGGAGAATTAATGTGGACTGGTCCAAAAATACCAATACAGTAAATGAATTGGCCGAAGGACTGGACAAGTATTTAATAAACAGTTCATGGGGAGGAGTAACCATTGAAGCACAAGTAGATGAGCCTTTAGGTGTGATAATGGCTAGCGGTTACCAGCGAGATGAAGATGGAAATATCCTTGTTGATGGTGCAGGTGAGCCTATGGGAACTGATGCACCTATCAAAGTAGGGAATATTTCACCTGACTGGGTTGGTGGTATCCGTAACGCATTTAGTTATAAAGGTGTAAATCTTTCTTTTGCAATTGATGGTAGAAAAGGAGGAGACATCTTCTCTGTAACCAAAATGTTCGGAACGTATGCAGGTATTCTCGATGAAACTGCTGAAGGCGAATCCAGAAAGAATGGTGTGGTAGCAGGAGAAAATGTTCTTACCGACATGAATTTTGTGAAAGCCGATGGTTCAACCAATGATATAACCACTTATGCTCAAAGTTTCTGGGCTAGCTTTTATTCAATTAAGGAAGAAAGTGTACTTGATGGTTCTTTCCTTAAACTGAGGGAAGTTTCTTTAGGATATACTTTACCAAAGAGTCTTGTACAAAGAACAGGATTTCTCCAAAGTGCAACAATCTCACTTTATGCTCATAACGTAGCACTTTTATGGACACATGAATCGAATGATGTTCCTATCGATCCTGAAACAGCTTTTGGTGCAAATCTAAGCGGTCAGGGACTGGAACAGTTTCAGATTCCTCCTTCCAGAACAATAGGATTTAAAATCAATACTAAATTTTAAGTGAGGAATTTACTTAATTATCATGTTAAATACTAAAATCAATGATTATGAATAAATATAAAATTATAAGTTTAACAGTTATTATGGGTCTCTTCCTCACCCTTTCGTGTACAGAAGGATGGGAAGAAATGAACGAAGATCCGAATAACCCCAATGAGGTACCGGCAACCAATATCCTGGCCCATACCTTAAGAGTTACCGGCGATGCCTTCTATGATGACTGGCAAGGCATGAATAACTTTCTTAGTTATTCCGGACTGGTAAGTAAAATTCAGTATATTGACGAAGCACTTTATGACTACAGGGAAAGTGTCGTTAATACTGCATGGACAGACTACTATACTCTGCTGCAGGATCAGGAGAAGATGAAGGAAATTGCCCTGGAACAAGGAAGAAACAAAACCTGGGCAGTAGCAGAAACTTTTTCAGTTTTCCTGACGCAAATGTTGACCGACCAGTGGAAAGATGTTCCTTATTCCAAAGCACTTAGCGGTGAAGAAGGAGAAGGAAATTATAAAGTGTCTTACGATGCTCAGCAAAGTATCTATATGAACATGATTACCAGGCTTGAAAATGCAAATGAAGAGTTTAATAAGCCTGTTAATGCTGCGAATCCTGATGCATTGGGAGAAGGCGACAAATTATATGGCGGTGATTTTGATTTATGGCAAAAATTCTGTAATTCTCTCCGTTTAAAAATAGCCCTGAGAATTTCGGAAATTGATGAACCAACCGCTCAGACCCTGGCAGAAACCATTCTGACAAATCCGGCTGACAATCCAATTTTTGAAAGCAATGCCGACAATGCATTCTTATACTGGCCTGGAACTGCTCCATACAAAGAGCCATGGGCTGAGAACTTAGAAACAAGGGATGATCATGGCATGGCAAAAACATTGGTTGACACACTTTATGATATAGCCTCCCCTTATGATCCTCGTTTGCCAGTATATGCAATACCTGTTACCGGCGCCAGCAGAGCTTATGTTGGTGTTGTAGAAGGTGCTGAAAAAGGATCTTTCGCCACTGATACAATTTCAAGAATTGGTGAACATTACAGAAATGATCCAGACGGATACACTCCATTTATGAGATACTCAGAAGTTATGTTCAATGTAGCTGAAGCTGCTCTGAATGGTTGGAATACCGGAGCTTATACTGCACAAGCTGCTTATGAAGAAGGTATTAGTGCCTCATTCGCAGAAAATGGAGTATCAGCTGATTATGCTTCTTATCTTACGGAGCCTGGTGTAGCATGGACAGGTACTACAGCAGATGATCGCCACAGGATCTATAAACAGAAATGGATTGCTCTGTTTAAACAAGGTCAGGAAGCATGGGCTCTTCAGAGAAGGACAGACTTCCCGCCAATTGATGTATCACCTGGTGCTGTGGAATCAATGACCAGCAACCATAACAGACAGCCATTCCGTTATCCTTATCCGTCCGATGAGAAGACGCTGAATAAAGAAAACTATGAGGCTGCTGCACAAGGAATTGAACACCATTTCTGGGGACAAAAAATGTGGTGGGATACCAGATCAGATGTAATTGCTTATTAATATTATATTCTACACATAAAAAAAGAAGGGGTTGCTGCAACCCCTTCTTTTTTGTTGGTATTTCAGAAGTTATTGATAAAGTTTCTGCACACGATAATTGCTATGGAGCATAGCTGATTGAAAATTCAAATTTTAAAGCCCTTCATTTACCCAGGTTATTATAAAATATGAAGATTTTTTGTAAATCGTATTCTTTATCAACGTCTAGGTTGTTTTCTTTAATAAACTGCCTGACTTCATTTTTTTTGTCTCCCAGGTATTTTAAAATCTTTCTTTTTCTTACTTTTATTTTATTAAGCACCCCTTCATCCTTTTGCATATAAAAAGAATGTCCGTGTTTCAATTGATAATCTTTGTCACCCACCATTAAAGCCTCATTATAATTAGGTTCAAGTAATTGACATTCAAATTTTTTGTATAATTTAACCTTCCCGTCAACCAGAAGCCTCATAAAAGCAGCTTTCGTTGAATTTTTTTTGTTCCTATATTTTTTATATTCCAGCACTTTGTTTTGATCATAAACAATCATGTCAATTTTTGAGGGATCATCAATCGCCATTAATTCACCATTTTTTTTGAATTCAATCCGATTGTTATACACGTTATAATTAAACTCAAAATTTTTGATTAATTTATTCTCCTTTAATAAAAGTTTTCCACTTTTATAAGAATCCCACAAATACGGTGTACCTTCCAGTTTTGATTCGGGAATCTTTAATCCATCACCCACTGTAATTTTGTACATATATCCGCCAGGTAAACTGATCAATACCCTTTCCGGATGCCCTTTTTCTTCTTCCTGCGCAATGCTGCTTCCCAAAGCAATAATAGATACCATTAAGAATAAAACAATTTTTTTCATATTATTTATTTTTATTAATGACCTGTAAAAACCATATTATTTTACTATTAAGTAGAGAATACTGTTAAGTCCCCTGTATCCAATGCAAAAAAAACATACTCATTTTGAGCTTTGTATTTTGGAAAAGATTAATCCTTATTCTCTTATATCTTCATGGTTGTTTTACCGGCCATTGGTTTATTAACATAAGGGATACCAAATTAATAAATTTATGAACCAATGTAAAGCAAAAACTGACTTAATTAATGCCCCTTTCATTCAATTAGTAAATGCAATAAGAGCAAAGGAATAATTTTGAATTTATTTGTCAGGTTACAATTATTCTAATATTCTAAATTATTCCTGCATCTTAATGAGGATTCAGCGTCTTTATTTGTTAAATTGTTAAATGTTAATATGTTGATAAACAGATATTTATTTGATTGACAGATAAAATTTTATTTTTTGAACCGTGTATATTAAACTCTATCGTGATTTATATGTCAAAATAATTTGTTAAGAGAAGTTAATAAATTTTTCAGCGAATGTTAATAAAAGTTAAATAATTGTTTTTCCGTAATTCTAACCAAAAGTTTTTTTTTATATATTAGCAAATTAAATGTTACTCGAATGTTAACCTTAAAATGAATGTCTATGAGAAAGTTAATTGTTTTTATGGCCTTT
>CAZWHH010000061.1:0-5161 GCA_964633615.1 uncultured Bacteroidales bacterium
ACAGCCCCTACAAAAAAATTGCAGGAATTTGTTTTACGATTTGCTGAGGAAGAAGAAGCTTTCCAGGATCCGCTTATTTTGGAAAGGAAACATCCTGTAAGGAAAAAGTAAAAGATCAGCAAAAAGAAAATAAAAAAGGGCAGAAATAAATCTGCCCTAACCAAAAAAAGCCACAAAGGGATAAATCCCAAGCGATTATTAAAAACCTAAGATCTGAGTATATTGGTCTCTTTACTGAAATATTTCACCGAGAAAGTAATGGCTGCTGCTGCGAAAACAATCAGCGATGCATACACAATGGCCAGGAGGCTGTAATCAATCGTTCCTGCAACGATCTCTTTCGTTGCCAGCGCAATATTTATTACAGGAATAACAGCTGTTTTTATATTCAGCTCAATACCAGGGAGCATACCAATAATAGCAGGAAGAATGATAATAATATTAAGGGGTGTAATAATCGATTGTGCCTCTTTAAATGACTTTGCATACACCGTAACTGGAATTAGAATCCCTGCAAAGAAGATTGTCAGGGGTATCAGCATGGACAAAAGCAACAGGATGGTATTGGCTGAAAGCATATCAGCAACCACTTCTGTTAATTGAGAAGGCAGTGCCTGGGCTGAATTCAGTCCGAAGAACAATCCAACAATTGCCAGCAAGGCCGAAAAGATACCTGCCAGAATGATTACCAGCATTTTACCCGTTAAAATTTCCATTCTATGTACAGGAGTGGTAAGGATAGTTTCAATGGTTTGTCTCTCTTTTTCACCTGTAAAGAGATCAATGGCAGGATACATTGCCCCAATGAAACAGAAAATAATAAATACATACGGAATTAAACCGCCGGCAATTTTTCCTATTTTTTCCTGGGTGGTTGAAACATCCTTTCTCTGGATCATTACAGGATCAATTACAGATTTTTCGATTTGCAGTCTGCTGAGACGCTCCTTGACCACTTCATCTTCGTATTGCTGAATTAACCCAACAATTCTTTCTTCAACCTGTTCCTCGGTTGATTCAAAATAAAAAGCCACAGAAGCTTCCTTCATAGAGTCAATCCTGGAATCAAATCCGGAGGGAAAAATAAGTACCGCATCAAGCGTGTCTTTTTTTATTTTTTTTGATAATGAATCTGTTTCCTGTAATTCAATAAATGCAAAATTTTCATTCTTCTCTAAATAATTCAAAAGAGTTTCATTATTTGAAACTTTATTATACCCGATGTTGAGTTTTCTTTCAGCAGCTTCTTTCATTGAACTGCTTTGTATTCCACTCACAAAAGAAAAAATTACCGGGAAAAGAAGCAGTGGCACTACAATCATAACCAACAAGGTTCTCCGGTCTCTTAAAGTGTCTTTAAATTCTTTTTTTGCAATGGTGATAATATTCTTCATAAAATCAATATTTTTCACAAATCTTTATAAAATTCTTTTTTTCTCGTAGACAAGTTACTTAAACCTAAGCTGAGCGGTTTGAACAGCCTGTTCCATACACGAAGTGCCGGAAAAGTGAAAGAGTGCTTTACTTAGGTTTAATTTGCCTGTTCACTCTCTTCCACCAGGCGAATAAAATCTTTTGTCAAACTCTCTGTTTTCATCTGTTTTCTGAAAACATCCATCTGATCATTGAATAAAATCCGTCCTTTATGAATAATCGCCAGATCATCACAAAGTAAATCCACCTCACTCATAATATGGGATGAGAATATAACGGTTTTATGATCCTTTTTACACTGCTGAATCATATTAATAATGCTTTCGGCAGTAATCACATCCAGTCCGGAAGTAGGTTCGTCGAATACGATCACTTCAGGATCATGGATCATCGTTCGTGCAATGGATACTTTCTGCCGCATCCCGGAGGACAATTCGCTAATCTTCTTGGAGGCGAAGCTTTTTATGTCCAGCATGGAAAACAGTTCGCTTTTCCGCTTTTGAAGTTTTGCAGGTTCCATATTATTCAGTTTTCCGAAATAGCTAACCATTTCATCCGGAGTCAACCGGTCATATAGGCCGGTGGTTCCGGTTAAAAAACCAATTTTTGACCTTACCTGTTTCCCTTCGGATGCTACCTCATAGCCACCCACTTTTATATTTCCGCCGGTGGGTTGAAGAATTGTAGCAATCATTCGAAGGGTGGTGGTTTTGCCTGCCCCGTTCGGACCCAGCAAAGAAAAAATTCTCCCGGGTTGACATTGAAAATTAACGTTATCTACCGCTTTAATTATCCCGGTGGCAGCATTCATTTTTTTACGCTGCTGCCGTGATAACTTAAAAGTTTTGGTTAAATTATCTACTTCAATCATAATGACTTGATTAATTTATTTGAGTTCATCTAAATATTGTTCAAGAGCCTGCAGATGATTCCCATAAAGTTTTCTAATATAAAATTTTGTAATGGGTCGAAGCAACAAAAAGAACATGCCAACTCCAATAATCAAAATTCCTGCTATGCTAATAATCCAATCTTTCAGACTACCTGGAAAGTCAATAAAAAATGCCATTGCAAGGATTACAAAAAAGAGTATATAAGAAATCTTATAGTAATAATTGATAAAAGTTCTTAAGTGATATACTTGCTTCTCCAGCTTTTCCTGTAAAGAAAGACCCGTATCTTCGAGCCTGTAAATTCTTTTATAAACCAAAAAGAGATAAATAAAGAAAGCAATGACAGCAGCAGCTATTACAACAATAAATATCAGGTTATAGGTATGGTTCTCATATAAATTATCAAAAACAAAAAGCAGCAATATGGGTATAGCCAAAATATTTATCCCTGCCTCCAGAAAGAAATTTTTCCTGAGTTTTTTTAATGATTGCTGACTTTTCTTATGGATCTTCTTAATTAATTCATCTTTATCTCCAAGATCCTTATTTTGAAATTCAGCCGTATAATTTTTCCACTTCCCTTTTAAATTTTCAATATCCATTGGCCACTTTATTATATATTTTCTTCAACTTCTTTTTAATTCGATTGATTTTTACCCCAACATTGGTACGGGTCATACCCAAAATATCGGCTATATCCTCGTAGCTTTTTTCTTCCATGTAAAGCATAATGATTGCTTTTTCAATATCTGACAAGTACTCAATAGCCTTATACAGACATTCAATATCCTCTGAAATATTATAATTCTCTGGTGTTATCAAATCATCGTTTATATTTTGATCCGTTCGCCGATTATGCATTTTGTTTGAAGATTTACGGAATCCCGCGATTACTGTATTTAATGCCACCCTGTACATCCACGTACTAATCTTTGATCTCCCCTGAAATGTAGGATAGGCTTTCCACAAACTCAGCAGTATTTCCTGAAAAGCATCTTCCTGATCGGTTTTATTTTTATGGTAAATAGCCACCACTTTCCAGATCAGATCCTGATTTTCTTCAATTAACTTAACAAACTCCTGCTTTGTAATTTTTGAACCCAATTGAATCGTTGATTTTCTCAATTAGTTGATAAAAAAGCAAAATTATTACAATCGGGCAAAATAAAAAAGCGCAGTCTGATAAAAATCTCAGACTGCGCTTTATGAAACATGTTTGTCGTCATTTTATGCATCAATATTGGCATATTTTGCATGCTTTTGAATAAATTCTCTTCGTGGCAGCACATCGTCACCCATGAGCATAGAAAATATTCTGTCTGCTTCTGTGGCACTTTCAATGGTTACCTGTCGTAATTTTCTAAACTCAGGATTCATAGTTGTTTCCCACAGTTGTTCAGAATTCATCTCACCAAGTCCTTTGTATCGCTGAATAGTTACATTGCTCTCTTTTCCTTTACCAAGTTCTTCAACCACTTCTGCACGTTCTTCTTCATTCCAGCAATATCTGGCAGTTTTTCCTTTCCGTATTTGATAAAGTGGTGGAGTTGCAATGTATATGTACCCATGGCGTATCAGCTCAGGCATATACCGGAAGAAGAAAGTCATGATCAATGTTTCGATGTGACTTCCATCCACATCAGCATCACACATAATGACTATTTTATGGTATCTCAGTTTTTCAATATTTAATGCCTTGCTGTCTTCCTCTGTACCCAGTGTCACTCCAAGGGCAGTAAAAATATTTTTGATCTCCTCGTTTTCAAAAATTCTGTTTCGCAGGGCTTTTTCCACATTAAGGATCTTACCGCGCAAAGGCAGAATGGCCTGAAATCTTCTGTCCCTCCCCTGCTTAGCAGTTCCTCCTGCAGAGTCACCCTCTACAAGGTATAATTCTCCTCTTTCAGGATTTCTGTCAGAGCAGTCGGCCAGTTTCCCGGGCAATCCGGCACCATTCATTACATTTTTCCTCTGGACGAGTTCCCTGGCTTTTTTAGCCGCCTGTCTGGCCTGAGCTGCCGTTATAACCTTCTGTATAATGGTTTTGGCATCTTTGGGGTTTTCCTCAAGGTAGTTTGAAAGCAATTCACTCGTAGCCTGATCTACAGCACCGGTAACCTCAGAGTTTCCAAGCTTGGTTTTCGTTTGTCCCTCGAACTGAGGCTCCTGAATTTTTATAGAGATAATTGTGGTTAATCCTTCCCTGAAATCATCACCGGTAATGTTCAACTTTAACTTATTCAACATGCCGGATTTGTCGGCATAATTTTTCAGAGTACGGGTCAGGCCTCTCCTGAACCCGGCAAGGTGGGTTCCTCCTTCGATGGTATTAATGTTGTTTACGTAAGAATGCACATTCTCTGCAAATGAATTATTGTACTGCATGGCAATTTCCACGGGAATATCATTCTTTTTTGTTTCCAGATAAATGGTATTCTGGATGATCTTTTCCCTTGTTGCATCCAGAAACTCCACAAACTCTTTCAGGCCTTCTTCTGAATAAAAACTCTCCTTTCGGTAGTTACCGCCGTTTCCATTCTCTTCCAACTCTCTTTTGTCGAGAATTGTCAGACGGATGCCTTTGTTCAGAAAAGCCAGTTCCCGCAAACGAGAAGAGAGTATCTCAAATTTATATTCATGAACTACAAATACTTCGGGGTCGGGAAGGAAGGTGATCTTTGTTCCTGTTTTATCCGTTTCACCAATTACTTTAATTTCATCCAGCGCCTTACCCTTCTGATACTCCTGAAAATATATTTTATTGTCTCTGTGTATCTCTGCTTTTAAGTGAGATGAGAGGGCATTAACACATGAAACACCAACTCCGTGTAATC
>CAZWHH010000061.1:5261-9724 GCA_964633615.1 uncultured Bacteroidales bacterium
GCTTTTAAGTGAGATGAGAGGGCATTAACACATGAAACACCAACTCCGTGTAATCCACCGGATACTTTATACGAATCCTTATTGAATTTACCTCCCGCATGCAATACTGTCATCACTACCTCCAGGGCTGATTTCCCTTCTTTCTCATGATAATCAACAGGTATCCCCCGTCCATCATCTTCCACAGTAACAGAATTATCTTCATTAATGGTTACATAAATATTTTTTGCGTAACCCACCAGCGCTTCATCAATAGAGTTATCAACCACTTCATAAACCAAATGATGTAATCCCCTGTCGCTGACATCCCCAATATACATGGATGGCCGCTTCCTGACAGCTTCTAATCCTTCTAAAACCTGTATGTTCCCCGCAGAATAATCTTTCAAATTTTCAACCTGCTTCTTGTCTTTTTCTATTTTACTCATGTCTTAATTTTTCTGTTTTTTAACTTATTGAATATCAGTTCGTTATAAAATATACAATATATGTAAATTTACAAAAAATAAATGACAATATTGTCATGAAATCCTTATTATATCGGCTATTTTTTAACATATTATCAACCAATAAAAATATACTGATTTTGCATTAAAAAGCAGCGAATTACAAATTGAAAATTGCAAGCATGGAAAACCTTATATTGCACTGGTATTAAAACGAATATGTGAGTCCCATATAAACCTGTAATCCATAAACCGGATAGCGGTTCCATCGGTAATAGTTATCAGAGAATATATTTTTAAACTCGAGAAATCCGGAAAGGACTTTAGAATAGCGGTATTCCAGACCAAAATTCAGATCAGCATAGCCCTCCAGTTCCATTGTTTCCATATTGTTCTCATCGAGACCTTCTCTGGCATATCGTTTTCCGCAAAAGAATACATCCGTTCTGAAAATAATTTTATCCTGCAGATTATACCGGGCAGATAATGTCAAATCAAATGAAGGTTTGTGCCAGGGTTTCAATTCGTTATATAAAGTGTACTGGAAATAATTCCCTTCTGCTCTTATCGTAAAAGCTTTTGAAGCTTCCAGGGACAATTCACCGTATAAATTAAGCAACTCCCCGTTATCGTACAATACATTAAATTGATTGGCCGTATTTGAGGTATTGTCCAGATCATTAACAAAAAAATACATGTCATCAAAGAAGGTATAATGAACCTTCAGATTATAAAAGGTAGCTGAGTTAAAATTCCCTTTTATTCCGCCAAAGAAAATCATCTTATGGTTTGTATTTTTAACATGCAGTCCCGGAAGGATAAAAGGGTTCTCACGGGAAACAGATTGATAGGTATTCATATCAACATACCCGTCAATTCCTGCATAAGGGATAATATAATGGTTAATAATATCATATTCCATTCTTGCCACAGGATATATTCTCCCTTTCGTGTTTCCGTCAACAGCGTCAAAAGTAAAATTAACTCCCCCCTGAATGCGCCATTCTTCGCCAAATTTGGCAAGCCAGGGTTTAAACATATAAAACGAATTATTAAGATTATCTAATGAGCTGCTGTGCTTTAGGTATTGAGCTTCAAAATCAAGTCCTACAATGTTGGTATTAAAAAATTTATTGAACTTGCCAGTAAAGGCTAAGTGATTTTCCTTGCTTTCAAAATTATCAGCCAGATGGTCAAATGTCAATTTCAGATCGTAGTTCAGGTGAGTTGAATCCACAAAAGTGGTTTTATAATTAGCCATCAGATTGACATTCAAAAAATTTTGTTTGATATCTTTTTTTTCAAAAAGCGTATCCACAGAATAATTATAACCGTAGAAATGTTTTGTTCGGCTGTTTAATCCAACATTCCCTGCCAGCAAAGAATGATCAAAAAATTTTTTACCAAACAGATGCACGTCATTATTTGCATAAGAAGCATTGATCCTTTCCCCGTTTCTCAACGGAACTTTTCCTCCGGACGAAGCGTGCGAAAAACCTGCACCTATGGCGTAATCTTCCGAGCGTTTGTTAGAAAAGTAAAAATCAACCACAGGGGACAATTTACTGCCCATGCCTACCTTTACATAGTTTCCGTATAATTCTTTCAAAGGTTCTCCAACCATAGTAGCAGCCGGAATAGGTTTCACCTCGAATTCAGTTTCTAACAGTTTAGGAATTAAATAATAGTTAAACGCTTCACTTAAAGTGGCCGTATCTTTAATATCAGGCAATTCACTAATTTTATAAGCATCCTGTACCACCGGTTTGTATGCTTTCATCACCTGTACCTGTTTATCGATGTCCTCTTCCTGACTAAAGAGAGGGAAAGAAAGTATCGTGAACAACCATATTAAAAAGCAACATCTTATATATTCCATTTATATCTCGTTTTTAAATTTTTTATCCTGGGTGAATAAATTGTAGTTAACATTTTTTCTTTTAGTATTTTAACCCAAACAATTCATAAATTATTCCGATCTCAGACCGTTATTTCTTCTCTTCATTAAACTGAATTTCCATTTTCTGTTGTGTTGTATCCTGTTCCATATTATACTTTTCTTCTTCCACCAGCTTGTTGTAACGGCTTTTTGCTGTTTCAACTATGGTATCATCCTGCGGGCCGGAAGGTTCATAATTTTCTATAATGCTTTTCAAGGTATGCTTGGCCTGAAATATATCACCCTGTTTATGATATACATCAGCCAGTAAAATAAAACTTCTTGCTTTCCAGTATTCCTGTGAAGTATTTTGCTCAATGAAATCAAACACCTCGTTTTCAGCAACTTTATACTCTTCCTTCTGATAATAAATTTGCGCTATGCGATATTTTGCTTCTGCGCCTTCATCGCTATTCACATCATCAGCAATATGTCTGAACTCTTTCATAGCCCTGTCATAGGCTTCATTCATAAACAAGGATTTGGCTTTAATATAATGGGCTTCTCTCTTTTCCCTGGAATTGATCTTCTCTGTATGAAGCACTTTATTTGCTGCGTCAAGGGCTTTCTGGTACTGTTCTTTACGGAAATGTATTCTCATCTGACCGACCCTGCTGTTTATTATATTCGTGTGCACTTCGGCCACCTTCTCAAGCCTTTCAAATAAAGGAAGCGCTTCATCGTATTCTTTGCGCTGCCAGTAAATACCAGATGCACTGGCAAGGGCTTGTTCGGTAAAATTATTTTTGGGCTGGCTGATCACCTTCTTGTAATGTTCTAAAGCCTGATCTGTATCATCTTGTCTGTGATAGCAATCAGCCAGATAAAAATGAGCATTTACAGCAAAACTTCCGTTGCTGAATTTTTGGAGGTATTTTTTAAAAAATTCGATTGCCGAACGACAGTTGTCTTCCATGTATATTTTTTCTGCGCTTGAATAGGTCAGTGAGTCCTGCTCACTCATGCTTACCCGCGCAAAATCACCCAATCCATTTACATAAGCAAAATATTTATCGACCTGGTTTAAATCGACATAAATATTCTTAATCCCCGTGAGAGAATTTTTTGCTGCATCGGTCCCCGGGTATTCTGCTACAACACGCTTGTAGTATTTCAATGATTTCTGGTTGTTGTTCTGATTATAGTTGATAAGTCCCAATTGTACCAATGCTTTCTTCACGTATTTGCTTGAATGATAATTCTCTACAAGATTTTCAAAATAGGCCATTGATTCATCCGGGTTTTCCACAATCAGGTAACTTCGTCCCAATTGAAAATAAGCATCATCTAAAAAGGAAGATTCCGGATATTGTTCGATCAGTTTTTTGAGTGAGGTAATTTTTTTCTGGTGTCTGTCTAATAACCCCAGGGAAAAAGCTCTTTGGAATAGGGCATAATCCTGTCCCTGAATATCAAGGCTTCTGGCTTTGTCATAATATTCAATGGCCAGCCAGTAGCTTCTCCGGATAAAATAGCAGTCGCCCAATCGGTTATAGGCATCTGCCAGGTATTTTGTTTCCTGGTCTTTATTCAGGTTTAAGAATTTGCGGAACCACTTAATGGCCTTGGGATAATCTTCAGACTTAAAAGCTGTATAAGCCAGGTTGTAATGTGCTTTCAGGTATTCCTCCGTGGTAAAGGATCCGGGTGAAACGATGAATTCCTGGTAAGAGTTCTCTGCCAATTGAAAACTATCCAATTGGTAGTAAGCTTCAGCTTTCCAATATTTGGCCAATGCAGCAATGTTTTTATCAAAATCCTGGTATTCCAGTGATTTGGACAAAATCTTCACAGCCTCTTTAAAATGCTTATTATTAAAAAGCTCCAACCCCCTGAAATAAGCAACTTTCTGGTAAGCTTTTTTAAGAGGCATATCCATTTCCTGAACTTTTTCAAGGGAAGTCAGAGCGGCCTTATAATTGTTAGAATTCAAATATGCTTTCACAAGATAATTATAGGCTTCTTCAATGTTATCAGCTTCGGGATAAAGCGCTATATATTTTTCAAAGGCCTCAATGGCATCATTAAATGGTGTATTCCGCATCTGATAACTGATCTTGGCATAATTAAACAGGGCA
>CAZWHH010000062.1:0-9704 GCA_964633615.1 uncultured Bacteroidales bacterium
AATGAGATGATAAAAGAAGATCCGGAACTTTCAAATGTGATACTGCCTGTCAGAGATGGTTTAACAATTGTTCAAAAACAATGATCTAAACGGCACTCTCATTAACAACTGTAAATGTATTTGATTTCACTTTTCTCTGATCAGGAGGAATTGAAAATATCCAGTCGAATATTTCTTCATATTTTACAGGGCCAAAAAATGGAACGTCTTCTTTTAGATACACAAATACAATTCTATGTATTTCACTCTTTTTCGGTGTTTCCAAAATATAATCAATTTCCTGCATGGGAAAATCATAGGTCTGGCCTTTTTCAAACAACAATGATTTTTCATAATCATTGGGAAACAATTGATAGGCTTCATTCCTGGTAAAGAGAAAAGCTTTCAGGTATCCATTATGGGCGGGCTCTATCTTAAATTGTAATGACTCATTGTGGTTATAAAATTGTTTAATCCCTTCCACATAAAAATCAAAAGAGAGATCCCTGCTTGTATTATATTTTAACACGGTACAGTTTATTATGGCTGTCACCTTAATCAAACCATCCTTTGTAAAAGACCGCAACGTATCTACAACCTCTACTTCTTTTACCGCACCCCGAATGTTTGAGAAAATATCCGAAGAAAACAGCTCGCTGTATTCATCATCTGTTTCACTTTGATAAAAATCGGTATAAGAGTTAATATTCTCCTTAATGCCTGCTTTCTTTAAAGCATTAATTTTAGCTTCGTTAATGGCCTGGCTTATCACATTTGGCAGTGATTTACCTATTGCAGTGCCCGAAGATTTATTTACAGGTATCTCTTCTATTTTCTCCTGGCTGACAGCCCCAATAGAAATAAACACACTTATAACAAGGAATAATAAAGAAAATATCTTCATAACAAAAATTTTTTGGAGTGTTTATTAAATAAATGTCAAAATCATTCTTTCCTATAGCCCAATTTTTGTGCCAATTTGTTTCATCGCGTTAAGGGATATCTCTATAAATTCATCAAGAGGGATACCTATTTCTTCACACTCACGAATAGTATCACGATTTACAGAGGCAGCAAAAGCTTTTTCTTTCATTCTTTTTCTGATTGATTTAGGTTTTACGCTTGCAATCTTTTTGTCAGGATAAACCAATGCAGTGGCATAAATCAATCCTGTAATCGTCTCCCCTGCTGCAAGTGCATGCTGAAAAGTAGTTGATCTGTCTCTTCCGGTCGCTTCCTCATTATGCATCTTTATCGCATCAATCATATCTGCGTCCAGGTGATACTCTTTAAGAATATTTTCAGCTTCCAGGGCGTGCCGTTTGGGATCTTTTTCAGTAATCTCCGAATCAATATCGTGTAACATCCCTGTTACCCCCCATTTTTCTTTATCTTTTCCCAGATGTTCAGCCAGAGCTTCCATAACGGCTGCTGATGCATAAGAATGATAAAGCATTTTGGGATCTTTAACATATTTTCTTAAAAGTTCTTCTGCTTCTTGTAAATTCATAATTCCTTAATTTTGAACATGTGAAATAATTATTCAGCGATTATAACTTAAATCCGAATTGAATGATTCCGATCAAATTTGATCTTGCACGGACCGGAAAAATCGGTTATTCTATTTCGAAGATCATAATCCCAAATTTCTTCCAAAACCACCAACCCTTTTTATAAGTGGCATATAAAAATTTACCACGAACTGTCAACTTCTGAAATTTTCTTTTTTTATCTGTATAGCCTGCTATTTTAAACACACTTTCAGGGCTTTCAATATTGTAAATTTCAACCCCCTTACTGGTCGCTACATACATGGTTTCATTCTCAATAAACAAATCATTGGCTTTTCCTTTGGTTTCAATCAGATTTGCTTCATTCGGATAATTATTCAAGGTTAAATCCAGTACAGAAATGCCACGGGTATCATTAGCAAGTAATCCAAAACCTTTATACACCTGGATTTTTTTTGCGTCAGCACGGGTATTAAAATCCGTTGGAAAGCCAGAAGAAGTGAATTGATCCAAAGGCTCCCGGAAAGGGACAATCTTTAAACCATAATGACCACAAGCAGCATAAACCGTTGTATCTAAAATATCTATACTATTTACAGGCAACCCCTCAAAATTTTTACGCGCAACCATTTGGATGTCGTTGGGATTTGAAAAATCAATAATCTCCAGACCCATATCTTTTAAACCAAGAATTGCATAATTCTTATATATTCTGAAGCTGTAAACAGATTGATTCCGGTAATATCTTCCAATTAATTCCGGATCGATGACATTAGACAGGTCCAAAATATCAAATCCCAAATCGCCATGAGCAAGAAAAGCTTTTTCCCCCACCACCTTAATCGCTGTGGGAGAACCAAAAATTTTCTGATAACTCCTGATCTCGTAATCCCTGTAAAGCTTTAAACGATTAATATTCTGAGGATCAGAAACATCAAAAATCAAAAGTCCTTTTGGCCCCAAAGGCCAGAATAATTTGTTACGACGAACATCAATTCTGCAAAATTCAATTTCACCATTATTTTCGTAATTGCCAATCGGGTAGAGAGATTGCCCGTACCCGGTATTTACAAATACGAAAAAACAAAACATTATGAATTTGAAATATTTCATGCTTTCAGACTTTATATAACACTTAAAACCAGTCCTTTCAGATATTCCCCTTCGGGATGAAATATACTTACGGGATGATCTACGGGTTGCTCTAAGTGATATAAAATTCTAACATCTCTTTTTGCTGTTGCAGCTGCTGCAAAGATCATCTTTTTAAAATTTTCCTTACTCACCACCTGTGAGCACGAAAATGTAAATAATATTCCATTAGCGGGAATTTTCTCAAACGCTAATCTATTCAATTTTTTATAGCCCTGCAATGCATTTCGTAAAACATTATGATGTTTTGCAAATGCCGGCGGATCAATAACCATTAAATCATATTCCACTGATATATTTTTAAGATATTCGAAAGCATCACTTGCTATTCCTTCATGACGCTCTATATTCTCAAAATTAAGCAAAATATTTTCCTCTGCTAACTCTACGGCTTTTTTTGAACTGTCAACGGTATGCACCAGTCTGGCTCCTCCTTTAAGAGCATAAGCTGAAAAGCCTCCCGTGTATCCAAACAAATTTAATACGTTTGCATCATTTGAAAATTGACTGACCAGATTTCGATTGTCTCTCTGATCAATAAAAAAACCTGTTTTTTGCCCCGTTTCCCAATTCATTCTAAAACGAAGATTATTTTCAGTAATGATCAGGTCATCGGCCTTATCACCATAAATATAATAATCTTCCTTTTCAACAGGGGCATTAAAAGGCAAAGTTTTCGAACTTTTATTATACACAGCGTGTAGTTTTTCTCCAAACAATGATTTTAATATTTCAACCAGTTCTTCTTTTATTTGATACATGCCCACAGAATGTGCCTGAAAGACCAACAGTCCGTTATAATAATCAATGACCAGTCCGGGCATTCCATCTCCTTCAGCATTCACAAGCCGATACACATTAGTACTCTTATTATCAATTAAACCGATCTTTTGGCGTAAATTATAAGCTTGTTCTATTTTGTGCTTCCAGAAAGAAACATTAATATCAACATCATCAAAAGTTAATATTCTTACAGCAATAGTTCCCGGCTGAAAATGCCCTTTCCCAAGAAATTCATCTTTATTGTTATAAACACTGACGATATCCCCTTCCTGAAAGTTCCCTTTTGTTTTTTTTATGGCACCTGAAAATACCCAGGGATGATATCTAAAGAGAGACTGATCTCTGCCCGATTTTAATATAATCCTGCCTGTTTCCATCATTCGTTATTTTGCACCATTTTGTAGTATAATTCGTTACAGATCCAGGCATCGGTAGCTGCATATTTTAACTGCCGGGGGCTTAAAACTTCATTTTCCCAATTTGTGGTGCGCTGCGATTTAGAGATTCTTTTACCCAGAAAAATACCTGCCAGTTTTTTCAGTCCATTATTCTTCATTCCTTTTTCTTTTGCCACATCCTGCAGATCAATAAAGCCTTTGGGTTCAAAAGATCTTATTTTTTTCAGAGAGCGAAGATCATCCTTAATGGCTACTCCCACTTTACTGACAGATTCGTTCTCCAGAATATGAATCAGTGGCTCGGGCAAACCCATCGCGTTTATCCGAAATAGAAAAGCAGTATCTGAGGAAGAAAGTTGTAATAAAGCCACATCATTTTCCTTCCCTTTTCTGAATGTAGGTTTCGTTTCAGTATCAAAACCCAGAATTCTGTTTTCAGCTAATAGAGGGAAAGCAATATCAAACTTTTCCAGGGTATCAATTAAAAATATTTTGCCTGAAAATTCAGTTTTCGGTAGTTCTTTTAATTCCTCATTCGTAATGGATAGTTTATAATTCATTCGTATAGAGTTATATTATTAATTTGATATTCTGAGATTTATTTCTACCAAAGTCTACATTTTTTGAAACTGCATCCCATGTAACCCTCATGCTATATTCATTGCCATTTGTCTGAATGATGCAGTTGAGGGTTTCATTTATTTCTTTTTCGATATTGTTGTTGTTTTTCCTTAAACAACCAATTATCCCTGTTGTGGTCTGATGGTGGTTCTTCATTATCTATACCCTCATCTTCGAGGTTCTCTTCATAAAAATAGAGACGATGGAGTACCCTGGTTGCATTTAATAATTTCTGTCCCCAGAACTCTTCAAAACTGATTTTACATTCCCACAGCGAAGCCAACATTACCTCCTCATTACCAACCCCGTAAAGTGTAACAAAATCTTTCATATCCTGATAGATATCTGCAAGATTATCAGAAATCTTACCCACACTCAGATCTTCTTCCTGTCTGGCAACCGGATCATAAACATCCAGGTAATCATTGTGGTATCCAAGTTTCTGGCTCACGATCTGATAAATATTATTCCACTCCTGTTCTGTAACAAATTTCTCGATCATTTCCTCATCTGAATCCATTTCAAATAAAGGAAACCGAAGCATTGAATAATATAAAGAAGAAAAAATTTCAAGTGTTTTACCAATAAAATCCTTCTTAGAAAAATTATTCGCATTTTCCAACAATGTACAATAGTTGGCAGCAGTTGTTACAAAATTATTTACATTTTCATCCTCAAATAACTCTTTCATTTTCAAATAGATTATAAAAACGGCTGCAAAAATACAAAATTCTCAATGCTCAAAAAAAAGAAATTTTCCACGCAACGAATTACATGGTTATGTCATCTAATTAATAACAACACCTCCAATTTATAAATGGCATTGGCTTCCAGGCAGGCGATCTATCTTCCTTAATCCCTGCCTGGTTTTATTGATGCCATTTGAGTCTGTCCTCTCCTTCTTTAATAATTTTTTCATTATCAATTAACCAATCAATGACTTTCAACACTTTATCCTTTGGGTAATCAAAATGTTCAACCAGTTCATCAATTCTCAGTGACTCCTCTTTCATTATCTGTTTCACCTCATCAAGAATCAGATCAAATTCATATTTGCTTAATTTCAATTCATTCCTTTTAACACAAACATCACATATTCCACAACGATAAGATTCTTTCTCCCCAAAATATTCAAGCAAAAGCTGACTTCTGCATTTTGTTTCATTTTCAGCATATTCAAGAACTTTATTGGCCTTTGAAATAAACAGTTCTTTTCGTTCATGGTATTGCTCCCGGCTCAGATAAACACTTTTTTTATCAAGCCTTTCTTCGGTAAGAACAATCATTGGCGTTTTTTTATAGGGAATATAGTCTATCACCTTATAATATTTTAATCGATTCAGGTATTGATAAATTGTATCAACCCGCAGATTGATCTTCTTTGCCAGCATGGCTTCATCGATCCTGGTATAATCGGTAAAGACCCCGGTATAATTTCGCAACAATAATTTTATAAATCCATCATATTTTTCATTGGCCAGCTGAAAATTATAAAGGTCGTCCCGGCTCACAATAAAATATATTTTAGAACGATTAGAAACTTCATCTGTCAGTTCAAGATATCCCCCGCGTTGTAAAAGCTTAATTCCGTTATATATTGTCATTAAACTGAATTTATATTTACTGGCAAAATCACTGATATTAAAATCATAAGCCTGATATTTTCCACCTTCAAAAGGAATCTGGAGATATTGGCATATGGCTTCATACAATTTTTTAATCTTCTCCATTTCAGGGAAGCTATTTTGAATCCGCTGTTTCACTTTTACCCTGTCAGCATCAGTAAAAAGCAACACGGCATAGGCTTTTTTTTCATCTCTCCCGGCCCGTCCTGCTTCCTGATAATAGGACTCAAGATTATCCGGAAGATCATAATGGATTACAAATCTCACGTCCGGTTTGTCGATTCCCATACCAAAAGCATTGGTAGCTACCATAACCCGCTTTCTGTTCTTCTGCCACTCGTCTTGTTTGTTGGATCTCACTTCGTTACTTAAGCCTGCGTGATAATAATCAACAGAGATCCGATGTTTTTTTAAAAAATCAGCCACCCACTTTGTTTTTTTTCTGCTTCGGGTATAAATAATGCCTGACCCTTTAATCTTAGAAAGAGTTTTCAGTAAGTAGTTCTCTTTACTTTCTACTTTCCTCACCAGATAAACCAGGTTTTTTCTTTCAAAACTCTTCCAGAGCACATTCTGCTTTTTAAACACCAATTTATCCTGGATATCTGTCACTACTTCAGGGGTTGCTGTTGCTGTAAGAGCCAGGAAAGGAACTTCTTTGTCCAGATAATCTCTTAGACCGGCAATATTCAGATAAGAAGGGCGAAAATCATATCCCCATTGAGATATACAGTGGGCCTCATCCACTGCCACTAAATTTACTTTCATTTTAGTCACCCTTGCCTTAAACAATTCAGTACTAATTCGCTCAGGAGATAAATAAAGAAATTTATACGCTCCAAAGATACAGTTATCAAGAGCCAGGTCTATTTCGCGTTTTTTCATTCCTGAATAAATGGCCATGGCTTTGATACCTCTTCGGTTGAGGCCTTCTACCTGGTCTTTCATCAGGGCTATCAATGGAGTGATGACAAGACATATTCCTTCCTTTGCCAGCGCCGGTATCTGGAATGTAATAGATTTACCACCCCCGGTGGGCATTAAAGCCAATGTATCGTGTCCCTGGTATACCGAGTCAATAATTTCTTCCTGCAACGGCCGAAAACTTGAATACCCCCAATATTTAAGCAATAACTGACTAAAAAGATTCATATTCTGTTAAGATCAAAGGCCACTTATTTATTCAAAATGTAAATTTACAGAAAAAGATAAGGATGATTTAAACATTTTTAAGAATTAAATCCAATTAGTTTGGCTATTTTTTTGTAATTTGGCACGATTTAAAATAAACCCAAAAATGATCTATAAATGTCATTCGATAAGGATAAAATAAAAATTGAAGGATACACTTTTGATGATGTTTTACTCATTCCACAGTATTCTGAAGTCCTCCCCAGTGAAGTCAATCTTGAAACCCGCTTTTCAAGGAATATAAGTTTAAATATCCCCATAGTATCTGCAGCTATGGATACAGTTACGGAAGCCACACTGGCCATAGCTATTGCCCGCGTAGGAGGTATCGGTGTGATTCATAAAAATATGAGTATTGAAAAACAGGCCAAACAAGTAAAAACTGTAAAGCGGGCAGAAAACGGAATGATTTATGATCCGATTACCATTTCGGAAGAAAGCACAATTGGCGATGCGCTGAATATTATGAAAGAATATCAAATAGGAGGTATTCCAGTGGTTGATGAAATGGGGTTATTAATTGGAATTGTTACCAACCGCGATCTTCGCTTTGAAAAGATGTTCTCCCGCCCGGTAAAAGACGTAATGACTCGTGACAACATTATCACCACGCAACAATCTATAGATCTGGAAGAAGCCACAGAAATCCTTCAAAGGCACAAGATCGAAAAACTTCCGGTAGTTGACGATCACAACAAACTGGTTGGGTTGTTAACATACAAAGATATTACAAAAGTTAAAGACAATCCTTTAGCATGTAAGGATCTAAAAGGAAGACTAAGAGTGGCTGCAGCCATTGGCATTGCACCCGATACCCTAAAACGTGCAGAAGCACTTGCAAATGAAAACGCGGATGCCTTAGTAATTGATACTGCCCATGCACATTCAAAAGGGGTTTTTAAAACTCTGGAGGCAGTTAAAAAAAGATTTCCTGATATAGATGTAGTTGTAGGGAATATTGGTACTCCAAAAGCAGCAGAGGATCTGATTGATGCCGGCGCCGATGCAGTCAAGGTGGGTATAGGACCCGGTTCAATCTGCACTACAAGAGTTGTAGCCGGTGTTGGTTTACCTCAATTATCAGCTATATACGAAATTGCAAAAATTTGTAAAAATAAAGACATCCCCATAATAGCTGACGGAGGCTTAAGGTATTCCGGCGACCTGGTTAAAGCCATTGCAGCGGGTGCAGACTCAATAATGGCAGGCTCTCTGTTTGCAGGCGTTGAAGAATCCCCGGGAGAGACAATTATCTATAACGGCAGAAAATTTAAAGCGTATAGAGGGATGGGCTCTGTAGAAGCAATGCAGCAAGGATCTAAAGACAGGTATTTTCAGGACCTTGAAGAAGATGTCAGAAAACTTGTTCCCGAAGGAATCAGTGGAAGAGTCCCTTTTAAAGGAAACCTTTCCGAAGTTATTTATCAATTAATTGGTGGACTCAAAGCCGGAATGGGATACTGCGGAGCTGAAAATATTGAACTCTTAAAAGAAGCCAAGTTTGTGAAAATAACCAATTCAGGTATGATTGAGAGCCACCCGCACGATGTAGCAATTACCCGGGAAGCTCCAAATTATAGTAGATGATTTTTTAAACTAACTAAATTTTCAATTATGAGGAAAATACATATTTCAATTTTCTTTATGTTGATTTTGGGTATAGGAAACTTAACAGCCCAAAAAAACAACATTCTCCTTACTATAAACAACCATGAAATTAACAAGGAGGAATTTCTCAGGATTTACAACAAAAACAACAAAAACCTCATAGATAGCGAAGAATCAACTATTGATGAATACATAGACCTGTTTATAAATTTTAAACTTAAAGTCATTGAAGCCCAGAAAATGGGATTGGACACCCTGGAGTCGGTTCGCAAAGAAATAAATAAATACAAAAAAGAACTGGCTAAACCCTATCTTGTTGATACAAATGCACTAAACCATCTTATAGAAGAAGCATATAACAGGTTGCAATATGAAGTAAATGCAAGTCATATTCTTATTAAAATGCCTCAAAAAGCGTCAGCAGAAGATACCCTTTTTGCCTATAATAAAATTTTAAATATAAAAAAGAAAAGGTTAAAGGAAGATGACTTCAATAAAGTAGCGCTGGCTACTTCAGATGATCCTTCTGCTAAAAGAAATAAGGGCAACCTGGGTTATTTTTCTGCCCTTCAAATGGTATATCCTTTTGAATCAGCCGTATATGATATGGAAATAGGGGAAATCAGTAACCCGGTAAAAACAAAATATGGATATCACCTTATAAAAAAGCACGACCAAAGAAAAGCAAGGGGAAAAGTGAAGGTAGCTCATATTATGCTATTAGCACCCGAGAGGATGAAAAGTGAAGAAATTGAAAAAAAGAAAGATAAAATCAATCAAATCTACCATGAAATAAAAAGAGGAGCTGATTTTGGTGAAATGGCCAAAAAATATTC
>CAZWHH010000063.1:0-9614 GCA_964633615.1 uncultured Bacteroidales bacterium
GATAGTTTTCATCAATAGAGACCGGGAGCAGACCATTTATTTGGAAAGTTCCAAAAAGTGTCTGTGCTGAGAGTTTTTGTGTTAGTTCTTCATCATTATAAGCAATGAGGATGCTTTGAATTTCTTTGAGTTGGGACTTGTTTTTCAAGGCATAGGGATTTCCATGATGTACAAATAAAACCTTGTTGGTTTCGGATACTTGCCTTATAAAATTAAACTGTTCATTAGTTAACCCGTAATTACTGTATGGATTTTCATGGGTATTGTAAGTAGAAATAATCACCAGGTCAGATTCAGCACATTTTTCTTTTATTTCTTGACTGAAATATGGGGGTTGGAGCATAATATGTTCCGTCTTAGCATATCTGTCAAGCATTTTTTGAAAAGGAGTTTTATTTTTAACTCCCAGTGCTATATTCGTAATTTTTTTATAATCGTTATTTTTTAAAGGAATTATTTTGTTTTTGTTTTTGATCAATGTCATAGACCCTTCGATAAGCGCTCTTTTTTCTACATAATATTCCGGTTTATGAAGATCTTTCATAAGAATGGAGTCATTGACCGAATTTTGATCATTGATTTGATTTGAATCAAATTTATCCAGTCCTGCCCAGTACTTAAAAGCCAGAATTTTTTTGCAACTCTCTTCAATTCTTTTTTTATCAATATTTCCTTTTCTGACTTGTTTTTTGATATATGATATGGCTTTGGGAACATTCTGCGGATAGAGCAAAACATCATTCCCGGCCTTTAAAGCCTTTGCTTCAATTTCCCCGGGGGCGTAAAAATTAGTAACTCCTTTCATATTGAGGGCATCAGTAAAAACTAGTCCCCGGAATTCCATCTGTTCTTTAAGAAGTTTCGAAACGACTCTATAAGAAAGGGTTGAAGGTTTGTTGGGTTCGTTAATATAAGCAGGAATATGAAGGTGGGCGGTCATTATTCCTCCCACTCCGTTATCTATAAGACGCCTGAAGGGGTACAGTTCCACAGAGTCGAGACGGGCCAGACTATGTGGTATCACCGGCAGGGTTTTGTGAGAATCACGGTCTGTATCACCATGTCCCGGAAAATGTTTGGCTACAGCCAGAATGTTATTATCCTGAAGTCCATTCATATAGGCAATTCCTTTTTGAGCTACATTGTATTTGTCTTCACCAAAAGACCGGCTGCCAATCACCGGATTTGCCGGATTGTTGTTAATATCAACCACGGGTGCAAAATTAATGTGGACACCAAGTCTTTTTAATTGTTCCCCAATGCTATAACCCATTTGGTAAATAAGAGAGTCTTGTTGAATGGCTCCCAGTGCCATTTGACGTGGGTAGCTAATGGTCTGATCCAGTCGCATTCCTACACCCCATTCTGCATCCATGGCTATCATCAGCGGGGTTTGGGAATAATTTTGGTATATTTTAGTTAGTTTGGCTTGTTTTTGTGGGGTGCCCTGAAAAAAAATCAATCCTCCAATGTGATATTTCTTAATAAGGCTTATAATATGCTGACTGTGAGAAGGTTTTTTATTAGAATAGGCTGATACCATAAAGAGTTGTCCGATTTTTTCTTCCAGCGATAATTGGTTATAGACACTATCTACCCATGAGGAGGTGATGGGGAGTATGCCCATATTTTTATCTGCGGGGAGGGATGTTTTATTTGTTTTTTCAAAATTCTTACTGAGAGTCGCTGGTTGAAAAGAACTTAATGCCAGGATGGACAGCAAGGTGAGTAGATTCAGTATGTTTTTATAAGAAATTTTCACAAGAACAGTGTTTTTAAAAAGTTATTTTTTTATTTAAGTAAATTATGGTTAACGTTCTTATATTTAATGCTTAAAAAGATCCCGTTTGAACCTAAAACCGAACAGGTTCCCAAAATCTGTTCGGTTTGTCTGAATATCATTCATTGCTTTTTGTCTCCATTTAGATGAGGGTTTCATTGTATGATTTTTTACTGTTCACAAATATATTTAAAATTGTCTGATAATATAGGTATATTCTTTATTTTATGTTATTGTAGTTATTTACTTTAGATGCATTTAAACTTTTGCCTCTGTCTTTACGTCTTAAATGGAAGATTGATTTCAAAATAAAATTGAAATCTTTTTCATAATCGTAACAATAGGGTGTATATTAGCCGTCATAATCATTTTATGGCGGCTTTTTTAATTTTCAGATACACCAGAAAATATTACCTATAATTTTCAATTATTTTTGAAAATCGCTACATTTGTTTTTGAAGGATTATAAGTATAAAATTGAGAATAAGAAGGTTTTATTGTCACACGAAGGCAATGTCCTTGATTTTCCTGTTTTTGTTTTTGATGAAGAGCGTTTATTGATTGATGGAGACCAGGCCAAAATTTATTACCAGAAGGTTGAATAATCTATTTTTTAGGGGTGATAAGTACAGGCTTTTATCAGCAAATTAAATTAAAACCGGGGATGATTTGACTATTATGATTTTGGGTTACTATCATTCAGGTTTTCCAGGTCTGCGATCACTTCCTTCAGGGTCCATTCTTTTTTTGGGTAGATGTTATCAAATTCTTTGGCTTTTCCCCGGGTCAGGTAATATTTGTAATTCTCAAAAATAGTGATCTCACCTTTTTTCATTATCTCCTGATAATCTTCGTTTCCTCCCATGATAGTAAAATAGTTTATAGTACAAAATTATGAATTCGATAGAATAAATAAAAACAAGTCTGAGAAAATGTTTTAAAAAAGATTTAATCGAATTCAAAACCAATGAAATAGAAAAAAAAAGATCCCTTCAAAGGAAGAGATCTCTTTTTTTGGTTTTGTTGTTTTAATTATATTTAGTCAATCTTCTGCAGATATTTGTATAGCTCGCTATTCGTTGAAAGAATCACAGTAGTGCTGGTATCGAATGTCTTTTGGAATGTTTCCATTGATTTAGTGAAACCGTATAACTCTCTTGCTCTTGATGACTTATTATATGCACTGGCATAAATGTTAGCCGCTTTTGCATCTGCTTCCCCTTTAATTTTTTGGGCTTCTTCATAAGCCTGGGACTGTATCTCATTCAATTCCCGTTCTTTTTTACCATTGATCTCAGAGGATTCTCCCTGACCTTCAGAGCGGAATTTATCCGCGATACGGAAACGTTCACTTCTCATTCTGTCATACACTCTTTTTCTCACATCTTCGACATAATTGATTCTTTTAAAACGAAAATCTAAAATTTTAATTCCCAAGTCTTTGGTCTGTTCATTGGCTGATTCCAGAATCATCTTCTGTAAATGCTCACGACCGTATTCGATGGGGGCCAGTGAGTCTTCTATTAAGTCGCTTATTTTTCCCGATTGTATTGCATCTCTGTTGGAGTTTCGTACTGCTTCCTCCAGTTTGTGACTGGCTATATTATCCCGGGTTTCCCCGTCTAATAAATCATCCAGACGCGACTGGGCTCCACGTTCGTTTGTCAGTCGTTTATAAAACTGCAAGGGGTCAGTGATCTGCCATCTCGCATAGGTATCAACAAAAATGAATTTTTTGTTTTTAGTTGGCACCTGATTCGGGTCGCCATCCCATTCCAAATATCTTTTTTCGAAAAAATTGGCTTTTTGAATAAAAGGAGTTTTAAATTTTAACCCGGGTTCCGTGACCGATTCTCCTATTGGCTTGCCAAATTGTGTAATAACTACTTGTTCTGTCTCTTTGACAATATAGGCACTGCTTGTTAAAACAATGATGCCTGCCAGGATCAGAATAACGTATAATGTGATTTTATTTTGTTTTTTCATAATTCAGTTTTTTTGTGATTTCATTATTAATTACTCAGTTCTTTTTTAAGCAGCGGGATCATATTGTTTCCACCTTCGGATACAACAATTTTATCTCCGAGTTTTGGAATAACCTCCTGCATAGTCTCCAGGTAGATTCTTCTTTTGGTTACTTCAGGAGCTCTTACATATTCTCTGTAGAGTTGATTAAACCTGGATACATCGCCTTGAGCATTATTTATTCTTTTAGTGGCATAACCTTCAGCTTTCTGAATGGTTTCTTTTGCTTGTCCACGGGCTTTTGGAATCACTTTATTGTACTCTGATTTTGCCTGGTTGATGAGCGTCTCTTTTTCCTGCTGAGCTTCATTCACTGCATTGAAAGCTTTTTTTACAGCATCAGGAGGATTCACATCCTGCAGAACCACCTGGGCAATTTCAACACCGAGTGAATAATCTCTGCATAATTTTTGCAATTCTACTTTCATTTTGCTTGCAATTTCAGCTCTCCCGACAGTTAAAACTTCATTCACTGTTCTGTCACCAACTACCTGGCGCATAACAGCTTCTGAAATATCCCGCAGGCTTTTATCTGAATTTCTGACTTTAAATAAATAGTTATAAGGTTTGTCTACACGATATTGAACAACCCATTCTACATTAGCAAGATTTAAATCTCCTGTCAGCATAAGTGATTCATCACTTGTGGAGGAAGATCTTGCATACCTTGTTCTGACATTAGCCTGGGCTGTACGAAAACCAAACTCTTGCTTTTTTTGTCGTTCAACCGGAACTTTATATACCTTTTCAAAAAAAGGCAATTTTGCTTTCAGCCCGGGATCAACTGTTCGTACATGTTTTCCCATACGGGTAATGACTCCTGCTTCTTCCGCATCTACCTGAAAAAAGGAACTGAATCCTAATATAACTAAGACCAAAATAAACAGCAGGCTTTTATAATGTTTCTTTATGTACTGCTCCACATCTGGTGCATTTGATTGATTGTTTGGCATAATTTCTATTTTTTTTGTTTGTTTAAATTTCTGATTAATCTTTTGATTTATCAAGTGATATTGAGAATAAATATTTTTTTATGATTTGAATCTTTAATATTCTTTGTTTCATAAGCGCCTTGAAGGTTTTAACTTTTCGGAGAGACAAAAAGGAAAAACAGTTTTTTAAAACCTAAAAATGGGATAGGAAAAATTATGATAGTTTGAAAAACATTCCTGTTAATTAAATCATTAATTTACGGTTATAATCTATTTACTAAAACCAATTATCATTTGTTTTGTTCATTATTCTCCTCTTCTTCTTTTTTCTTTTTTTTGTCGTCTTTCTTTTTACTTGAGAAGGTTTTTATGAACCAGTTTTTTCTTACTGTTTCTGCTGCTTCATCAAGTTCTTTCGCGCTTTTATCAATATTATTCAATGTTTTCTCTATGCTATCGGCAAATGTACTGTCAACCAGTAGCTTGTTTACAATACCTTTACCGCTTCTGATATAACCGGTTATCTCTTTCATGTCATCTGCAATTTTCCTGGCTTTTTTCGCGGTATAATTTAAACTGTTTGTTGTTTCATCCAGGTTTTTAGTAAAACTCGTATCTGTATAAAGTTTTCCGAAAATACCTTCTCCTTTATTAATTTTTCTGGTAATTTCGTTCAGATTCTCAATAGATTGACTCAGATTTATGCTTGATCTGCCAAACTGTTGGGATATGCTGGTATCTGAAAGTAATTTACCCAAAACACCCTCTTCAGCATTTATTTTTTTTGTGATGGTGTTAAAATTTTTAGTTAACTCGGCAGTGTTTTTGCTTATATCATCCAGGTTGGTTGATAATTTTTGGTCTGTAAACAAACTCCCAAATATTCCTTCTCCCTGGTTTATTTTATCGGTAATATCTGCCAGATTGCTGGTAATTTTTGATGTATTGACACTGGATTTCTCCAGTTCTTTCATTATATCATCTATCTGAATGGCTTCTATGGTTTGCAGGACATCTCCCTCTTCTGCCGTTGGGGAATCTGCTGTCCCCGGTATAATTTTAATCACTTTGTTCCCCATAAGACCTTCCGAACCGATTTCCAATTTTGAATTCTTCCGGATAAATTTTTGTGTTTTTATATCTACCGATACATCTACCTGTACAAGAGTATCATTAATGAGTTTTATTTCTGAAACTGTACCCACGTTGATACCGGAAAACCTTACATTATTCCCGATTTTCAGTCCACTGACATCTCTAAAAACACCGCTTATTGTAAAAGTGTTTCCGAACAAGTTACTTTTTTTCCCGATGAAATAGATTCCATAGCCGAAAATGGCGACACCCAATGCAATAAAGATAATGAGTTTGATTGTTCTTACGGTTGATAATTTCATTTTCTCAGATTTTTAAGTAAAAAATTGTTGAATCCACGGATCATCTTTTTTAATCAGTTCTTCATACGTTCCCGAATCTGATATGTATCCATCTCTTAATACATGGATCGTATTGGCTGCAATTTTTACGCAATTTACATCATGTGTAATAATAATTGATGTAGTATTATATTTATTTTGAATTTTAACAATTAATTCACTTATTTCTTTTGAAGTAATTGGATCGAGTCCTGTAGTTGGTTCGTCATAAAGAATAATATCAGGTTTTAGTATTAAAGTACGTGCAAGGGCAACTCTTTTTTTCATTCCACCGGACAATTCATTTGGCAAGTGGTTAATGGCTTCTTTTAACCCGACGTTTTCCAACGAATCAATAATTAACTCTTCAATCTCTTCTTTTGTCATCCCTTTAGAATTTCTTCTTAAGGGAAATTCCAGGTTCTCTCTTACCGTCATGCTGTCATAAAGGGCTCCTCCCTGAAAAAGGAAACCAATTCTGCGCCGGATGGTGTCAAGTTCGTCATGATGTATCGGGGTAATATTTTGATTAAATATCTTTATTTCACCGGTATTGGGCTCAAGAAGACGAACTAAACACTTTATTAATACCGATTTGCCAATGCCGGATTGCCCTATAATTGCTACATTTTCTCCTTTGTGGATGGTTAAATTCAAATCATCCAATACTTTATTGTCTCCAAATGTTTTTCGGAGATGTTTAATATCAATTATTTCCTCTTTATTTTTTTTATCTTTTAACAAAACTAAAATTTTATAAACCCAAAAGTTTGTTGCAACTGCACCGCTATTAAATCAATAATAAATATAGCAACCGAAGACATTACAACGGCTGAATTGGCTGCTTTCCCAACACTTTCTGTTCCTGCTTCAGAGTGATATCCTTTATAACAACTAATGATCCCAATAGCGAAACCAAAAAAGAAGGTTTTTATTGTGGCCGGAATGACATCAAAAAAATGTAATGAGGCAAAAGCATCGGTTAGAAAGAGTGTCGGACTGATGCTGCTGTGTATATTAACAGCAATAAATGAGCCGAAAAAAGCAATTCCATCTGCAAAAAAGATCAGGATTGGCAGCATAAAAGTCGTTGCCAGTACTCTGGATCCTACCAGATATTTCATGGGATTGGTTCCTGAAACTTCCATCGCATCAATTTGTTCTGTTACTTTCATAGAGCCAAGTTCTGCTCCAATACCCGAACCCATTTTACCTGCACATATCAGGGCAGTTACTACAGGTCCAATCTCCCGGACAATTGAAACGGATACCATGCTGGGTAAAAGGGATTCAGCACTAAAATCAACTAGCACAGGCCTTGATTGTAATGTAATAACCAAACCCAGTATGAAAGCAGTTATGGCTATAAGGGGCAAGGTGTTATAACCAAGGAAATAAGATTGTTTGAAAAATTCTTTTGCTTCAAACGGAGCTTTGCTTATTTGCCTGAAGAAATCAATTGTAAAACGAGTCAGTTCTTGTAAATCTTCTAATAAGATAATGATTCCTTTTTTCATTCGTAGAGTTATATTATTAATTTGATATACTGAGATTTATTTCTACCAAAGTCTACATTTTTTGAAACTGCATCCCATGTAACCCTCATGCTATATTCATTGCCTTTTGTCTGCAGGATGCAGATGAGGGTTTCATTAGAATATCAACTTTTATATTTACCAATTTTGTAAACCCTGGTTTATCTGTTTTTTAGTTATTTAAAATTTAAAGATAAAAAAAAATGCGAAACCCACCATTGAAATTTTTTGTACAGATTTAATCTTTTGTTTTTGAGGAGGTTAAAAACATGAGAAAAATCATGTTTCGGGAATAAATATTCTTGTTTTTTTAGTTAATAATTAATTAACATTACTTACCTTTGCAAAAAGGATTTTACATATTTACTTTGAAATATAGATAACAGACAGATGCATGCTAAAATAGGAAAGCTATTTTGTATGCATTTCAATTTTATACAAGTTCCTTTAAATCAGTCTATAAACACTCTTTAAATTTATTTTGCTATGAGTAAAAAAGCAAATGTCATTGAACGTGATGAAGTCGTTGTGCGATTTGCAGGCGATTCGGGAGATGGCATGCAATTAACAGGAACCCTTTTTTCTGATACCACCGCTTTTATTGGTAATGATTTATCCACATTTCCTGACTATCCTTCAGAAATCCGTGCTCCTCAGGGTACGATTGGAGGAGTTTCAGGGTTTCAGGTTCATTTTGGACATAAACAGGTAAACACACCGGGAGATTATGCTGATGTATTGGTTGCCATGAATCCGGCCGCCTTAAAAGCTAATTCCAAATGGGTGAAATCTGGCGGAACAATCATAATTGATGAGGATAGTTTTACCGAGCGGGGATATGAGAAAGCCAAATATAAGGTTCATGATCCTGTTAAGGAAAATAATCTGGATGGTTATAATCTTATAAAGGCGCCTATATCAACACTTACCAAAGAAACGCTGAAAAATGTAGGACTGGATCCGAAGAGTATTCTCAGGAGTAAAAATATGTTTGCCCTGGGGATGGTCTATTGGCTTTTCGAAAGGCCTTTAAAGTATACAGAGGATTTCTTTGAGAGAAAATTCAAGAAAAAACCCAAGATAATCGAGGCCAATAAAAAAGTTTTGGAGGCCGGATATAATTACGCGGAAACATTAGAATTACTTACTCCTACATATAAAGTAAGCCCCGCAGAGATTGAGAAAGGAACTTATCGTAATATTGATGGAAACAGGGCAACAGCGTGGGGCTTTTTAGCCGCTTCTGAAAAATCCGGACTGGATCTTTTTTGTGGATCTTACCCAATTACTCCTGCTTCCGAAATTTTACACGAGTTATCACTGAGAAAAGATTTTGGGGCCAAAACTTTCCAGGCAGAAGATGAAATTGCCGGTATTTGTACCGCTATTGGAGCAAGTTTTGCCGGATCAATGGCTGTTACTACTACCTCAGGTCCCGGATTGGCCTTAAAATCAGAGGCTGTAGGTTTGGCAGTAATGACAGAGTTGCCCCTTGTAATAGTTGATGTACAAAGGGGCGGTCCTTCTACTGGTTTGCCTACAAAACCTGAGCAATCAGACTTAATGCAGGCATTGTATGGACGAAATGGAGAGAGCCCTGTGGTGGTTCTTGCAGCAAGCACTCCTTCAAACTGCTTTTATTATGCGTTTTATGCTGCTAAAATAGCACTGGAACATATGGTTCCTGTTATTTTATTGACAGATGGATTTCTGGCCAATGGTTCCGAACCATGGAAAGTGCCTAAAATGTCTGAATACCCGGAGATTAAACCTCCTCTTGTTCCAAAGGGTGAAAAAGAATGGCTGCCTTATGCACGCGACCCTGAAAAGTTGAGCAGAACATGGGCTGTGCCTGGAATACCTGGGTTTGAGCACCGTATTGGAGGTTTGGAAAAAGATGAGTTACGGGGACATGTCTCTCACGACC
>CAZWHH010000064.1:0-9594 GCA_964633615.1 uncultured Bacteroidales bacterium
TAATGTAGATTATAAGAATATTAGAGAAGAAGCGAAATATGAATGGATTGAATACCATAAATGGCAGTACAAAGGACGCTGGTATTTGAAACTTATTGATGATCTGGTACTGGCTACCAATACCGAATTTGGTTATTTGGGCTATTATAATGAGGATATAGGTTTTAGTCCCTTCGGTTCTTTTGAGCTTGGAGGTGATGGGATTTCCGGATATAACTTATACGGTAGAGACAATATTGCTTTGAGAGGTTATGAGAATAGTTCGCTAACACCAACGGTTAATGGGAAATATGCAGGAAATATATATGAAAAAGTATATATGGAATTACGCTATCCTGTTTCTTTAAAACAACAGGCTACAGTCTATGTCTTAGCATTTCTTGAGGCAGGTAATGCATGGCATAATTTTGAGCGATTTGATCCGTTTAATATTAAGCGATCTGCAGGTCTGGGTGTTCGCGCCTTCCTGCCAATGTTTGGTCTGCTTGGAATTGACTGGGGTTATGGATTTGATGATGTTCCCGGAATGCCTGATGCAAATGGAGGCCAATTCCACTTTGTCATAGGACAGCAGTTTTAAAATAAATACTATGAAAAAATTATTATTGAGTTTAGTTTTTGTTGCATTTGGAATTGTTGGTTTTTCTCAACGATATGCTTATGTGGATACAGAATATATTTTGAATAATATTCCTGCTTATAAGGCTGCCCAGGAGAAACTGGACCAATTATCTTACGAATGGCAAAAAGAGCTTGAGTCAAAAAAAGAACAGCTTAATGAGCTTTTTCAGGAATACCAGAATGAAAAAGTATTACTGACAGAGGAAATGAAAAAGAAACGGGAACAAGAATTGAAACAAAGAAGACAAGAATTGAATGAACTGCAAAGGAAATATTTTGGACCAGAGGGAGAACTGTATGCACAACGGCAGGATCTGGTTAAACCCATTCAGGAGGAAGTTTATTCAGCCGTTAAAAAAATTGCTGAAAGTGGAAATTATGCAGTGATTTTTGATGCAGCCAGCCGGTCAAATATGCTATATACTGACCCTAAATACGATAAAAGCGATGAAGTATTAAAAGAATTGGGTTATAAGAAATAGATTAATAAATTTGTAAAAACTTTAAAAACAAAGAAGTATGAAAAGATTCATTGGAGCAATTTTTATTTTAGGACTGTTGTTTAATACAACGACAAGTTTTGCACAAAATAAGGAACTTAAATTTGGACATGTCAATTTTCAGGAAATTTTGAGTATGATGCCTGAAAGGGATAGTGCACAACAAGAACTGCAGGAGTACAATCAGATGCTGCAAAGGGAAATGCAAAATATGCAGAATGAGTATTCTCAGAAACTCCAAAAGTATACAGATAATCAAGATTCTTATTCTGAGCTTGTAAGAAAATCAAAAGAGAGAGAATTACAAGAAATGCAAAGAAGAATTCAGGAGTTTCAATCTAATGCACAACAAGATTTTCAACAAAAACAATCAGAGGTTCTCCAACCTATTATACAGAGAATTGAAAAGGCTGTTAAAAGAGTAGGGGAAAAGCACGGATTTATCTATATCTTCGATACCAGTGCCGGCGGTGTTCTTTATAAATCAGAACAGAGTAAGAATGTATTGCCGATGGTAAAAAAGGAATTAGGAATACAGTAATTAGTAAACTACATGATCAGACCATCTTTACTTTATCTTAGAGGTGGTCTTTTTAATTTTTTGTATAGATGGCCAAAGCAGAACAACCCATAGGTATATTTGATTCAGGTGTTGGAGGTTTGACTGTTGCTGCTGCTATTAAGCAACTTCTGCCTAAAGAGGATCTGATATATTTCGGAGATACTGCCCATCTGCCATATGGCGATAAGTCAAGCGAAACCATTATTAATTATTCCAGAACTATAGCTGATTTTTTGCTCGAAAGGAGAGTCAAAGTTATAGTAGTTGCCTGTAATACAGCATCCGCTGTAGCTTATCAAGACCTACTGCAACATCTTGATGGTCAAGTGCATGTAGTAAATGTAATTGACCCGGCTGCTGAATATGTGACTAAAAATTATGCCCATGATAAAATCGGCGTGATAGGAACTAAAGGAACCATCAATAGTGGAACTTATGAAAGAAAAATACTGGATAAGAAATTGGGAATAAAGATAGAATCATTAGCTACTCCCTTATTTGTACCAATGATCGAAGAAGGTTTTATTTATGATGACATCAGCAATGCCATTATCAGGTCTTATCTTACGAATGAACGACTTAAAGATATAAAATCTCTGATCTTAGGATGTACTCATTACCCGATTATTAAAAATCAAATCAGAAAATTTTTTAATTTCACAGTAGATATAGTTGATTCTGCTCACGTAGTTGCAAGTTCACTGAAAAACCTTCTCGATGACAATGAGCTTCTTAATGAGAGTAAAAAAGGGACTCATACTTTTTATGTTTCTGATTATACTGATTATTTTGAGACTATAGCCCGCATGTTTTTCGAAGAAAGGATCAATTTAAAAAAAATTAACATCTGGAGAGAATAAAGAATTTTCACTTTTATAGGAGGAAAAACGGGGACCTAACAAAATTTATCTTTTGCCCCTAATACAAAACAAAAAACATGTCTTTGCTTGCATTATTTTTAACAGGCTAAAATCTGTAACCAGTGAAAATAATGTAATAAATCATTTTCGCTAAATTAAAATTATTAAATCATCTTTCTATATCTCTCCAACTGATTGTCTCTTCTTCTTAATGACAAAAGTCATTGAAAAAATGGGTTTAATTTGAGAATTTTATACGGTTACATTCAAAACTTTTTATCATGCATAAAATAAAAAAGCATCCGATTTTAGATATACAAGAAAGAGATAGAGTAACTTTCACGTATAATAAAGAAAAAGTTAGTTGTAAGAAGGGACTGACTATCGCTGCTGCTTTGCATCAGGCTGGTTATCCTGTGCATTCACATAGTCTTGAAGGACGAAACAGGAGTCTGGAATGTGGGATTGGAAAGTGCGGGGCCTGTGAAATGATTGTTGATGGGGAAGTGAGGAGAATTTGTATTACTAAAGTAGATAATATAAAGGAAGTGCATGAGATTCCATCAGACTATGAGCCAAAAGAAAGAGAAGTTCAAACCGAAGAACCACAGAATGTTTACAGAACAGATGTAGTAATTATTGGTGCCGGGCCAGCCGGACTGGCAGCGCGAGAGGTGTTAAACGACCATAAAGTTGATAATATAGTTATAGATAATAATGAAGATATAGGTGGTCAGTTTTTAATGCAGACACACCAGTTCTTTTTCTTTGAAAAAGAGAAGAAGTATGGGGGCATGAGAGGATTTGAAATAGCTAAAGAACTGGCTGGAGATGATCAATCGGGAATTTTTTTAAATTCAACTGTGTGGGATATTTTAGAAGGGAAAAGACTGTCCGTAAAAAATATTAAAACTGATGAAATTTACTTTGTGGATGCCGATCAGCTAGTGATTGCCACAGGAGCAATACCTTTTATGCCTCCTTTCGAAAATGATGATGTGCCTGGAGTATACACAGCAGCGGTGATTCAGAAGATGATGAATATTGAAGAGACTCTTCTTGGGAAAAATATATTAACAGTGGGTGCTGGTAATATCGGGTATCTTACTTCTTATCAGTTGACTCAGGCAGGAGCAAATGTAAAGGCTATAGTTGAAGCTTTACCAAGGGAGGGAGGGTTTCCTGTTCAGGCCAGCAGAGTTAGAAGATTAGGTATACCGATCATTACTTCCCATATGCTGCTGAAAGCAATCCCCAATGATAATTATGATGGTGTCGTGGGTGCAGTTGTTGCAGAATCGGAAAATTTTAAAGCCATTCCGGGTACTGAAAAAGTGATTGGAGATATTGATGCCATCAATATATGCACCGGGCTTACCTCAGATGATGTATTGCTAACTAAAGGGAAAGAAGTATTTGGCAGGGCCTGCCATGGAGCAGGAGATGCGATCAGGATTGGAGAAGGAACCAGTGCTGTGTTAAGGGGAAAACAAGTGGCTTATGAAATTCTTGAAGAAATGAGTGAACGGTATAATTATCATGATTATCTTACCATTTCAAAAGAATATATTGATTCCCAGCAAGAACCTGTTAAAATAAAAGATGAACCTGCTTTACCGGATAAGAACAGACGAAACGAAAAGCCTTTTGTAATTATTGATTGTCTGTACGGTTTCGCCTGTAATCCTTGTGCTTTTGTTTGTCCCTTTGATGCAATAACCAAATCATCCACCAGTACAATACCCGAGATAGATTATGACAAATGTACAGGCTGTATGCAGTGTGTGTATCAATGTCCGGGACTGGCGATCTTTGGTTATAATCTCAAGAAAAACTGGGTCTTCTTACCCATAGAAATTGAGGCAGAAGAAAATACGGAGGTTTTTCTGGTGAATAATGAGGGAGAAAAAATAGGTTCCGGAGTGATTGAGAAGATTTTAAAGAAGCCTAATAAAACCAATATTGCAAGGGTTAAGAGTTATGATTTAAGTGGAGATGAGCTGATGAATGCAAGAGGGTTTATTGCAAAATCAAGGTATCCTGAAAAAATCGAATTTACTCCTTATCACAATGGACATGATGTAGATAAGTATATTTGTCATTGTGACGATGTGAAATTAAATGATGTTTTAGATGTCATTGGCAACAGGAAATTTATTTCTGTTGATGAAGTGAAACATACAACTCGCCTGGGTATGGGAGCTTGCCGTGGTAAAAGGTGTATAAAGAGATTAAAGGTGGAACTTCCTAAATACGGAAAGTCCCTGGTAGGAGAAGCAACCCCCAGAGGCCCTATGTCTAACCAGATTTCTATGGGGGAATTATATCCCAGTGACAAGCATGAGAATATTCATCCCAAGGTAAACGGTAAGCAGGTTAAAAAAGTCAAGGTGAAGTCTCTTGTTGCAGGTGGAGGAATAGGCGGAAGCGCATTGTTCAGATATCTTGCAGAAGCAGGAGAAGAGCCGGTTTTGCTTAACTATGGCCGGGGGTCATCATGGCGGAATATCGCGGGAGGACGACCGAACTTTAGTTTGCCCGAATTATCGGAAATAGCGAATAATAATAATAGAATTTTTCAGGAGCTACAGGAGATATCCAATGTGGACTATCGTCCGATACGGTACGTTACTTTTGCTCACAATGATGAAATATACAAAACCCTGGAAAAATCAATCGAGTGGTCTGATGCTTACATGATTGAACCAAAGGATTTTCAGAATGAACTTTCTCCGCATTTCAGGCCCGATCTGAAGAAATATAAAGCGGCTCTTGTTACTAAAAATTGCTGGCAATCAACTCCCGGAAGGGTGCTGGATCTGATAAGACATTTGGGAATAGAAAATGGAGGCAAAGTCGAGGAAGATTGTAAAGTCGTTGATATAAAAAAGGAAGGCAATACTTACAAGGTATTGGCAAGAAACCATAGCAAAGAATACGTTGAATATGAAACTGAAGTATTTATAAACGCCCTGGGACCTGAAGGACATCATTTTGCAAAAAATATGGGAATTGAAACCGGCTTGTTCTCTGTAAAACATCAGGCATTTATTACAAGAAGGTTGCCCTATCTTGGTGTAAATGGTGAACCTTTGCCTATGATGATAGACCGTAGAAAATACAAAGGATTTGTAGCAGTTTATGGCCAACAACTGGCAGAGACCGGTCAGGTTATTGGTTGTGCTTCACCTGCAATAGAACCCAATGAAACCGATAAGAACCTGAAAATTAATTCAAAGGATTTTCTGAATATTGCAACAGAGATTTTTACCGACTGGATTCCTAAATTATCTTCTGTTGGTTTTCAGGCTGTATGGTCAGGATACTATGTTGAGCCAAGGATGATTATCGATCCTGAACTTGGACTTTTTCTTGGACTTAGAGGACAAGGATATATGCTTGGACAGTATATTGCCAAAATGTATGTCGATAAGCTTACAGGGAAAAAAGTTCCAGAGTATTTCGAAAGACTAAAACTTTCAGGCGACGGATTGTTGGAGAAAGCATTTAAATAATATTATTTTTTTGAATAAATGGGTCTGGGCAGCTTTCGTCCAGACCTTTTTTTTTAATACATTTGATTTGATGAGTAATTGTTTTTAAATATCCTAGGTCTAAAGAACAGAGTTATTCAAACAGTAACCATTTGCCAGAATAGTCAGCGCGAAATTTTAAAGCATAATCATTTAATCGAGAATTCAACAAATAATATTTTTTCACGTTAAACTATGAGATGGAGTGTATCCCCTAAAATTTATTTTTTCCTTCGATAAAAACTTTTAAATTTATCCATACGTTTTTTTATTGAATATTTCTGGACCCCGATTATTGAAAACTTATAAGCTATGACAGATAACCCTCGCGGCGATGAACAAAATCATGATTATCAGCAATTGCTTGCTGAAAGTAAAGAGCGACTGAAAGAATTATCATGTATCAACCAGACCACTAAGATCATCAAAGAACAGAGATCTTTAGAAGAGACTCTGCAAAAAATAGCGCTGATCTTACCCAAGGGATGGCAATACACAAAATATACCACGGCCCGGATAAAATACGCAGGGAAAGAATATCGCAGTGCAGGTTTTCAGGAGACAGAGTGGTATCAGAAACAGGATTTCAAAACAATAGAAAACGAAAAGGGAAGCATAGAAATATATTATACCAAAAAGTTCAGGGAGCTGGATGAAGGCCCTTTTTTAAATGAGGAACGTGACCTGCTTTTTAACCTTTCTAATTTAATCGTGGGTTATATCAATAGCTTGAAAGCACGTGACATAATTACGAAAGAGGATAAGAAAAAAGAACTTATTTCCGGTAAAGAAACAAAAGAAAGTCCCCTGAATAGCCGGCAACTGCTTCAGAAGTTTCTGAACAACTATAATGCCGACAGAGACCTTTTGCACGATCTTATGCCTTTTAAAGTGAAGGAGATTCTGCTGGTAGCAAATTTGTACGATGCTTTTAGCATTGAAAAAGAGGGACGGTTTTCAGACCATATTCTGGGAGAATACAATCAGCTTAATCTTACCTCATTGCCTCGTGTGACAGGTGTTTCTAATGAGGAGGAGGCGCTCCTGCAAATGGAGGAGAAACATTTTGATATGGTCATACTTATGATGGGAGTTGATAAGAAGAAACCTCTTGAAATCAGCAAGACCCTTAAGGAAAAATATTCTTACATTCCTTTGTTCTTGCTACTTAACAGTAATTCCGATTTGGAATACCTGGATTATCAAAAGGATCTGAAATCCATCGATAACATCTTTGTTTGGAATGGTGATTCTAAAGTCTTTTTTGCCATGGTCAAACTACTTGAAGATCGGGTCAATCTGGAGAATGACACCAGGGTTGGACTTACCCGGGTTATTCTTTTGGTAGAAGACTCGGTCATATACTACTCGAGATATTTGCCCATGTTATACCAGATAATTCTGGAGCAGACAAAACATTTAATTGAAGATGTAAACTCCGACGATCTTTATAAAGTATTAAAGCTCCGTACGCGACCAAAGATTATCCTGACATCCACCTATGAGGAGGCTATGGACTTGTTCGATAAGTACAATGATTATATGTTATTTCTGATTTCAGATATCCAGTTCCCCAGGAATGGTAAGAAAGACGACAATGCAGGTTTTGAGCTGATTAAATATGCAAAGAGAAAACTCCCTAATTTACCAGCCATTCTTCAATCATCTAACCCTGAAAATGCCTCGGAAACCTATAAGCAAAAAGCCAATTTTATCAATAAGAATTCGGAAACACTCCTGCAGGATTTGAAGAGTTTTATTAACTATCATTTGGGTTTTGGTCATTTTGTCTACCGTGATAAAAAAGGAAGACAAATAGCTGTTGCCAAATCAATGGATGAGTTTGAGTCTTATTTGAAGACTGTCCCAGCTGATTCTCTTGTGTATCATGCTGTTAAAAATCAATTCTCGCTCTGGCTAATGGCGAGAGGTGAAATTCAAATAGCCAAAATAATCAACCCTCTTAAAATCAGTGATTTTGATGATGCAGAACAGATGAGGGAATTTCTTATTAATATTCTTTCGCTTTATAGAAATGAGCAAGAGAAGGGTAAAATTGTTAGTTTTAGTGAACATGCCATTAAAGAGGAAAATAACATCGTGAGCCTGGCATCCGGTTCACTGGGAGGTAAAGGCAGGGGGGTAGCTTTTATTAATACATTGATCTATAACTTTAAATTCAATGAAATGTTGCCTTCCTTAAAATTGAGAACTCCAAGAACAGCCATTATTGGAACTGATGAGTTTGATATGTTCATGGAGAAAAATAAATTGAGAGATTGGGTATTTAATGAGACAGATTATAACAAAGTAAAAAACCGGTTTCTGGATTCCGATCTCTCTTTTGAATTGGAAAAGCGGCTGCGAATATTTATAAAACATATAACGAAACCTTTGGCTGTAAGATCTTCAAGCCTTTTTGAGGATTCTATCACACAGCCTTTTTCCGGCGTTTTTGATACTTATATTTTACCTAACCGGCATAAAGAGTTTAACGTACGGTTGAAACAACTTTCTGATGCTATAAAACTTGTCTATGCCTCGATTTATTCAAATGAGGCACGTAACTATTTTACAGCAGTTGGACATAAAGTGGAAGAGGAGAAAATGGCAGTCGTCATTCAGGAACTCGTGGGGAATCAATATGAAAATTATTATTATCCTCATATTAGTGGAACAGCACAATCTCACAACTATTATCCGGTAGCTCATATGAAACCTGATGAGGGGTTTGCTGTTGCGGCTGTAGGACTTGGTCAATACGTGGTAGACGGAGAACAAGCTTACCGTTTTTCTCCTTCATATCCTAAACTGGAGATTGCTTCTATTAAAGATGTGGTAAAGAGTTCACAGGTTAAGTTTTATGCAGTAGATTTGAATAAAGAAGAAATTGACCTGTCAATAGGAAGTGATGCCGGATTAACGAAACTGGATATTGATGTGGCAGAGAAACATGGGAATCTCAAACATTGCGCCTCAGTTTATGACCCGGAGAACGACCGTATTGAGCCTGGAATTGACGCATACGGTCCAAGAGTTATTAATTTTGCTGATATTCTTAAGTTTGAATATATTCCCCTGGCAAAAACCATTAATACCATTTTGGATGTGGTGAAAGAAGCGCTCGGGACCCAGGTGGAAATTGAATGGGCTGTCGACTTAGAGCGTGATAAAGACAATCTTCCCTCCCTGTACTTATTACAGATTAAGCCTTTGGTCTTTCATGAAGAGGATATTAATCTTGACCTTGGGGAACTCGATCAAGAAGATTTGATTTTATATTCAGATAAATCAATGGGGAATGGTAAAATAGATTATATAAGAGATGTGATCTTTGTAGATGAAGAAAAATTTGATAACAACAGAACTCTTGAGATGACCAATGAAATTGAAAAGTTAAATAAACAAATGCTTAAAAGGAACCAAAAATATATTTTAATTGGACCCGGTCGATGGGGAACAAGAGATAAATTTATTGGAATTCCGGTGGTATGGTCACAAATTTCTCAGGCAAAAGT
>CAZWHH010000065.1:0-9504 GCA_964633615.1 uncultured Bacteroidales bacterium
TAAGATAAATGTTCTTTATCAGAAAAAAGAAACTGAAAATAAAAAAAACAAAAAGTGCCATAATGCCACCCCGTGATGAGTTCATAATACAAATCACTGACAACAAAATAATCCAGAGGCAAATGAACAGTTTCGTGCGTTTCTTTTCTGAAAATTTAAATGGTTTTGTGTTGAAAAAATAGATTAAAATTCCTATAGAGAGGCCTATAAATAAAGCAAAATAAGAAGAATGATTAAATATCGCAAGATGACGATAAGCATACCAAAAGGGTGTTTTCAGAAAGGCCTCGTAGGAGCCACTGTTTAAAAAAATTTCCATTAAAAAATTTCCCGAGGAGATGAAAACATTTAAAGTGGTTCCCAGCAAAAAAGCCAATAAAAGATAGTGATAATTCTTCTTAAGATATTTATTGGCTGTAGCAAAAAGCAAGGGCATTACCAGAAATGAAAGTTTCTTTTCCAGGTCGGTCAATGATTTTGAAACATTCTCAGAATAAATCATGCTCAAAGCAAACAGCAGATAAAATATCATCAGCCCCATTGCCCTTTTATTCTTAATAAGAGATAAAAGCTTAGCTGCTAATCCCCTCTGGATAAACCATGTTATCAGAAACAAACCGATAAAGTACGGAAAAAAATGTAAGTTAAAAGGCAGCAGGAAAAAAAACAACAAGCCAGCCATGTAGTGTATATATTCCCTTGAAATCGTCATGATGTTATTTTTCTAATGATCGAATATCTTCAAAAGTGTTTTGCCAATGATCCTGAAATAATTTCCAAGCGTTTTATTGTCTCTGTATTTCATATTCAACTGAATTTTATGAGGCATTATCTTGTGAACATAATATTCTTCAGGATCTTCGGCTCTGGAAAGCAATTCATTCTCATTAAAATATTCAATGGATGCCATATCCGTTATCCCGGGTTTTATATCGAGTATTCTTTTCTGTTCAGGGGTGTAGAGGTTGACATATTTCCTGACCTCAGGCCGGGGGCCTACAAAACTCATCTGGCCCAGCAGCACATTAAATAACTGAGGCAATTCGTCTAATTTATATTTTCTCAGAAAATAGCCTGCCCTGGTAATCCGGCTATCCCCTTCTCCAATTGTTAATAATCCTTTCTTGTCAGAATCAGCCAGCATAGTTCTGAATTTAACCAGCTTAAAATCCTTTTCATTCTTCCCTACCCTGTTTTGAAGAAAAAAAACCCCTCCTTTGCTCTCTGTTAATATAAAAACAGCAATGAGGATCATAAAAGGAGAAAGAATAAGGATCGCCAGGAATGACAGAAAAAAATCAATCAATCGTATCAAATGCCAAGCTCTTTAATCGTTTCTATCAATTTATCTATTACTGTTTCTCTGTCTGTATCGGTCAGGTCATAGTAAACAGGCAAAGAAATTTCATTTTTATAATTCTCGTAGGCATTAGGAAAGTCAGCTATTGGATAACCCATCTTTTTATAACAGGAAAGAACAGGCAAGGGTTGAAAATGTACATTGACACTAACCCCTTTATTAAACATTTTTTTTATTATTTCATCCCTTTCTTTCTCACCAATATCCTTTATTCTCAACATGAACAAGTGATAAGACGAACAAGTATCATTTTTTTCAAAAACAGGTGTAATAGCCCATGAATAATCTTTTAACCGATCACTATAATAACAGATAATCTCCCGCCTTTTCTTCAGGGTCTCCTCTTTATACCTGTCAATCTCCACCAAACCTATAGAAGCCAGTATATCTGTCATATTGGCTTTATATCCGGGAGTAAGGACATCATACTTCCAACCATTCTCTTTCAATTTAGACAGGGCATCTTTGGTTTGTCCATGAAGAGAAAGTATATTTAATTGATCATAGATTTTATCATTACTAAAAGGAGTCGGGAGATTCAGCGCGACAGCCCCACCCTCTCCTGTGGTAAGGTTTTTAACAGCGTGAAAAGAAAAAACAGAAACATCTGCAAACATTCCAATGGGCTTGCCCTTGTAATATGCACCCAGGGAGTGGGCAGAATCGGCAAGTATTAATATCCTCCCGAGTTTCTCCTGCAGCTCATTATCTGGATGAAACTTGCTTTTGTTACCAGGATCTTCAACAAGTTTCTTTAATTTATCGTGCTCGCAAGGCATACCTCCCACATCTACAGGAATGATTACTTTCGTTCTGCTTGTTATGGCTTTAGAAACTTCCTCAACAGAAAGGTTAAAGTCTTCTTTGTTTGTATCAACCATTACAGGAGTTGCCCCTGTATGATGAACAACATTGGCAGTGGCTGAATATGTATAGGCCGGAACAATTACTTCATCTCCCTGGCCTACGCCATACCATTTTAGCAACAGTTCCATCCCGTCGGTTCCGGAACTGACACAAAGAGTCCGCGGATTGCCGCAGAATTCCTCTAATTTTTTTTCAAACATCCTGGTTTTGGGACCGGTAGTAATCCATCCCGACCTGAGGGTATCAACAACTTCATCGATTATCTTCTGATCAATTCTTGGAGGTGAAAATGGAATCATAATTTATCTGTTAATATTGAAAGTTTTAATTTTTTTTTGTCTTAATAATACAAACTGAAATATCCCACTTAAATAGCCCCATCCATAAGAAATATGAATCATAAAAAAAACAAGGGGCATCAAAAAGAAAAATTCCAGCTTTTTTTTCTTCAGAAAAAGACTGAAGGAAATAGAAAAAGAGAGTAATAAATAAAGGCCCAGGGGAATCAAATAATACTTCACCAATGACAGATCGATCGCCAGGAGAAAAATAAGGAAAACCAGGTAAATCACAAAAAATAATGGAACAAACTGCCTTATGGTGGCAGGCTTTTTTATTTTTCTATTCACCAGGGGTTTGAAATAACCATATTGATAAAACATTTTCATCATCTTATTTAGGCGATCCCGCGCATAATAGTTAATTTTCACAAAAGGGATCAAATAAATTTTTCCTCCATGCTCTTTTAGACGTGCATTCAGTTCATCGTCCTGGTTGCGAACGAGTTCTTCATCAAATAAACCAATTTTATCAAAAACTTCTCTTTTATAACATCCGTAAGGTACCGTGTCTACTTCTTTAATCTCTTTATTCGCTAACCTGTACTGAGCATCTCCTATTCCAAAAGAATTTGATGTTGCAGCAGCAATTAATCCGGATTGCAAACGAGAATCAGCAGGCAAGGTATTCCAGCTTCCTCCCACATTATCCGCATTCAATTTATATAAATAGAAGACAAGCTGAGAAAGATAATCTTTGGGATAATCGGAATGGGCATCTACCCGAACAACAACCTCTCCGGACGACTCCCGTATGCCTTTATTCAAAGCAAAAGGAACCACTCTTTCAGGATTCTCAAGGTATTTAATTATTGGATACTGTGCAGCATATTCTTTTACAATCTCCGGAGTCCTGTCATCACTCATCCCATCAAGGACTAATACCTCGTACTGGTTATCCGGATAATCCTGATACAACATATTATCGAGTACTTTGCGAATATATTGCTCTTCGTTTCTGCAGGGTATTATAACTGTTACAAAAGGTTCTCTGTTCATTCCCTTGTTTTCTTCTAACTGATCTTGTTATTAACCCGCAAAGATACTAAAGGTTGGGGATTAAATTGTAAAAATAAGGTTAAATATGACCAATGATTTTATATGAAGAATAAACCCACAATTTTAAATGCTAAAAAATAATTTTTAATTCAATTGACAGGAAAAGGCATCTTCCTGTCAATTTTTCTGTTAATGAAATAGAGGAACAGGATATTAATAACAAATGCAGGAATAATTAATTTATAACAAGCAAAAGCGATCCACGCCAATCCCAATAATATGACATTAAGGAAAAACAAAAAAATTACGGTTTTCCGATGGCTATATCCATATTGAACTATTCTTTGGTAAGCATGTTTTTTATGGGCTTTGGTAATATTCTCCCTGTTTCTGATACGCCTGATTAATGTCAGAGTAGCATCAAACCAAAAGACGGAAGATAAAATAACAAAAACAAATATAGGGATCTCTCCCAGGTTATTTTCATATATTGCAAATATTCCCAGGGTATATCCTAATAAAGTACTCCCTACATCGCCCATGAAAATTTTTTTCTTCCCAAAATTCCAATATAAATAACCTAATGTAGCAGCTCCAAGTATTAAAACAAAGTGATTGCCTGAAAAAATAAAAATGGCAACAGAAAGAAAAATGGCCTCTACTGCCGCGTACCCATCAATACCATCAATAAAATTAAAGAGATTAATAAACCAAAGTAAGGCGAGACCTGCCAATATTGTTAATAAAACAGTTTGTTCCAGGTGAAAGAAACCAAAATTTACAGTTCCCAATCCCCCAATAAAATAAAGCCCTGCTGAAATACAAATGACCTGGAAGATAAGACGAATTGAATAAGAAATATTTAAAATATCATCAATAAAACTAATAACAACCAATATCAATCCACTTAAAAAGGCATAGAAAAGATCTGTCTCAATTCTTCCCCAGCGATGAAGAAAAACAACGGCCAAGAACCAAACAAGAGCAATTGCCAATCCGCCTCCCCTGGGAGTAGGAATCTCATGTGAACTCCGACTATTGGGAACATCTATGATACATCTTTTAATGGCGATTTTTCGCACCAAAAAAGTAAGACCCCAGCTTACTATAATTGACAATAAAAGCAATAAAACAAGATCCATAATTGTGATTATATAGTTTTCATTTATTCTTAATTATACCAATTAATCATCCTTGAACGAAAGAAAAAAGTGCCCAATAATATCCATAATATTTTTAGTTCTTTCCCGGAAAAATATATACAGTTGTTTACTAGTGTTAGTCCCCCTAATTTATTATAGTTACTCAAACTTTCAAAAGATTCTTTTCGCTCTTTGCCTGCCCGAGTGACATCGTTCAGGTGGGTGTGAAGCCTTTTTAAAAGATATTTCACGCAGAGACCGCTAAGAAGCCGCGAAGTTCGCAAAGAAAATAACGCCAGGCAAATTTGTTTTGAAGATAATATATTCATGAAAAGAAAGCTAAACTAATTAAGTGGTTAATACACTAGTTATTGATATAAGTAAACCATGATTCTTTTTTTAATTAAGAACATAGCCATTAGGATAATTTTTTAAAAGGTACACGAACTATCCCGATCAAATATCCTAATCCATAGCTAATATGTAAGATATAAAAACTTTTCAAGATTAACAGAAATTTCTTCAAATTTTTGGATTTAACAGATGCAAAATAGAGAGCCAAAAGAGAATGCAGGATCGTTAAACCCAGTGTCAGATAAAACAAGGGCATAAAAAATAACCATGAAATAGCTGCCAAAAAAAGAGTTAGCAAGTATAACATTGGAAAAACCTGTCGAACAGAGGTTATCTTTTTGTAAATGTAATTGAAATGAATCTTCCGGTATCCACTGTGTGCCCCAGGAATCATTACATATTCACCACTGGAAGCTTTTATACCGGCATTCAATCCATGAGGCGTCGATTCTTGTTGGTTGTCTATCAAATGTATATTGGAATGCTTCTTTTGTATATTCTATATGATCTGAGGAGTACGATCTTTGCTTAACCCATCAGATACAATAATTTCCATATTTTCAGCTCCATAATCACTGGCCAGAACTGAATTCAGACACTTTGCAAAATACTTTTCTTCGTTTTTGGACGGGATGATTATTGAAACTTTTGGTTTATTCACTATTTTCTATTTTGATGAGGGTTGTAAAATATTACGGTACAATTCAATCAGTTTCTTTTCCTGGCTTTGCCAGTTATAGGTGGTAAAAACAACCTCTTTATTCATCGTATTTTTCCTATATGTGTTGATGAGGGTTTCATCTGGAAAGGATTTTAACCTGCATTATTCATAAATTTTTATAAATATGAATAAAATGTAGGTTAACCCCGACTTAGGTGAACTTAAATTTTTGAAAAAATTTTTAGTAAACCTTAGTCGCTGTCGGAGACAGGGATAATTCATGAACGGCGAAGCCCTCAACGAAGTTAATTATTCGGGTTAAGAAAGGTTATTTATGTCGTGCAGAATGAATTGTGGTTTTTATTCTTTTAAAATTTTCTATAATCAATCCTCCAAAAATCCCAACTATCAATCCTGCTAATCCATATTTTTTAAGATAGTAGAACAGATCGTATTCAACAGAAACCTCTGTCAGGTCTTGTTTAATAGTTATTGGCTCACCTCTTAATTCAAGTCTCCTTTCATAATTCTGCCTCTTTTCGTATAATGTAAGAATATTATCATGATATAATTGGGTCTCTTTTTCATTCATTATAAGAAGCTGTCCTTGCCCTGGCTTAAGTTTATCCTCTTTTGAAAAATATTCAGTTTTACGTAAACTATCCATGTAAGAGATCTCCTCGTTCACCTTTGAGGTTAATTCTTTTAATTGTTGATTTCGTATTGAAATGTTTTCTTTTATGTATTCACTTTTATTTACGTAATCAATTATTCTGTCTTTTATGGTATCGTAAATTCCTGTTTTGTATGTTTTTACCTGAACCACAAAAAGACTTCTTGAAATGGTGGTATCAGAACTAGGGTAACTATTATCGTAATCAATGATATCTGTAACTCCATCTTTATTTAAGTCAATTACTTTGTATGCTTGAATATCTTTAATTTTCCTTAAATATAAAGAATCTAATTCCAGCTTTGTTTCCAGTTGTTGATAATTCCTTTCTTTAAAATCCTGATGAATGTTATTTATGTAGCGTATGGTCTCAAGACTTGGTAAAGCATTGGAATGAGCCTCAAAGCTTGATATGTATGATGTTGGTGTTGATTTATATTTAATAAAGCCTATAATAAGGGCTATAAAAATTAAAGAAGAAATCAAAACCGCATGTCTAATCAGGAATAAAAAAAATAAAGAGATCAGTTTTCCAATTCCCAAAAAAAACTTTTTTATCATATTGCCCAATTTCTTGAATAAATCAATTAAATCTATTTCATCGTGCTTTTTTTCTTCATTCATAATTCGTTATTTTTTTAATATTTCCAACTCTTTTAATTTAATAAAAATATAAAATTTTGGGGCAAAATAGGTACAATGCCTCCAAAATCGTTGATGGTTTTCATAGATTTTTTCTATAACCATGTGATGCCTGCGGCATCCTATTTTCCTCCAAATTTTTTAACAATTTTTTTAAGATTTGCATAAAATGCTTATTTTAAAATTTACCTCTATTTTTGAATTTGCCAACCCTGCCTCCCGGCAGAAAGGCGCGTTCTATTCATCGTCTTCTATCTACATAATGTTAATGGGGGTTTCATTTATTCATTTTATACCAATCGACCATTTCCTTCATCCCCTGATCAAAAGAATAACGGGGTTGAAAATCTATAGATTTATAAGTTGTTGTATTATCCAAAACCAGGTTGTCAAAAATTTTGTGATAAACAGAAGGTGAAAGAAATTTCAGGAAAGCTCTCAAAAAGTCCGGAATAGAAAACCGAAATATTCTCTTCTCAAGATACTTACTAATTGTCTGAGCTATTTCCGTAGTAGAAATGGGTTTCGGATCTGTTACCAAAAAGGTTCCCTGTTGACGCTGACGAATAACCTGATCAATAAAATACACCAGATTCTTGACATACAAAATATTTCTTCTATTGTTGATGTTCAATAAAGGGGCTATGCGATATTTATCTATAAAGGCAATCATTTTATTAATATTCCCTTTGTTTCCCGGACCATAAACCATTGAAACCCGAATTATCGTTACTTTAAAACCCTGATCGTTCAGGGTTCTCAATTTCTGTTCGGCTACCAGTTTGCTCTTACCATAGTTATCAGTAGGCTTTGGCACTGTTTCCTCATTCCAGATGACATCTCCCGGTGTATATTCACCATAGATACGAATTGTGCTAAGGAAGACAAATTGTTTTACACCTTCTTCTTTTGCTTTCCTGGCGGTTTCATAAGCCAGTTCGGAATTAACTTTATAATATTGGTGATATGGTATCTTACTTGATTGATGGGCAATAGCCGGGAGATGAAGTACAGCATCATAATCAGAAAAATTTAAAGAATCCAGCTCATTCGTTTTCAATGAAACTTTATCACAAGGTTGAAGCATGGAATACGCTTCAAAATTTTTTCCAATAAAACTGTTCTTTCCTAATATTAATACACGAGGTTGTGGCATCTGTTTATTTGTCTTTGGCAGTATCGAATACTTTTTCTACTAACTTATTCATTATATTGGTACGGTTAAATCTTTTTTTAAATAACGTATTATCCGTCACTGAATCTTTATCCTTCTCAAATTCTTTTTTTAAATCTGCACAATTAGTAGGTTCAAAAACGATCCAGGAGGGAAGGTGCTGCTTTATAAACTGAGCGCTATAACCAGAAACTCCGGCAATTACGGGTTTTTCTGTGGCCCCGTATTCAAATATTTTTGATGGAAGCACTTTTCTAAAAGCCTCATAATCGTTTAAATGTAAAAACAAATAATCCGATTCTTTATATATCTTCTTTAGCTCTTCCCTGGATACAGGAGCAAAAATTTTCACATTTGGAATTTGATATTTTTCAAGGAGTTGCAACAATTCATTCTTCTTCCCTCCATCACCATAAATATGAAATTCAAATTCATTCCCCAAATATTCAGCTAAAAATGGCACAATCTGATGCAGGCCCTGTCCTTCTCCTAGATTCCCTGCATAAGTAATGACCTTCTTATTTGAATCCGTGGTCTTTTTAAAATCATAATTCAGAAATTCCTTATCGATACCATTGGTAAAATAAGAATAAGACTTATACGGATATTTCTTAATAAAATAATCTTTAAAACCTTCAGAAACCAGATTAATGTGGTTGGCTTGTTTTATTGTCAATCGTTCAATCTTTGCAATGATCGGTTTTAGAATAAAAAGCTGCCACGCATTCATTATTGAATTCAACGTATCCAAAAATATATCTCTTATATCCAGAAAAAGGGGAATTCTTTTTTTGCGGGCAATAGACGCTCCTAAAAATGCTGTAAAGAGCCGTGAAGAGGTGGCAAAAACCATGTCGTAATTTTTTCTTTTTACTAATCTCTGTGATTTAAGAAAATATTTAAAAAAGGACAAAGACTGATCAAACATGCCACTCTTATGGGGTGGGAGTTTAATGCGGTAAATATTAATATTATCCGCCACTTGTTCAGTTGAAGAAACATTTATATTATACGATTGATACCGATTAGGAAATGTGGTAACTATATCCACCCGATCGTCTTCATTGATTTTGCTTTTAAGCGTATTTGCAAGGGAACCGGTTCTAAAGGAACCCGCACTTAAATCAGGAGGATAATAAAATGACAGGATTAATAATCTCATTGCAATTCAATACGTGTGATTAATTGATCTATAAATTCAACCTGAACAGAATTTGCCTTAACAAGTCTATTAAAGCTTTCGGCGAATAGGTAATATTCAGACTTAATCTTAATACTATTTTCAAAAATTATT
>CAZWHH010000066.1:0-4255 GCA_964633615.1 uncultured Bacteroidales bacterium
CAAAATTCAGATCTCATCCAGCAAAGATGTTTTTGAAATCATGCAGCCGAAGCTTTCCGATCTGCAGGATGAAGAATTCTGGGTAATTTATCTGAATCGCTCCAACAAAATAATAGATGAACAAAAGATGAGCGAAGGGGGCAACACGGGAACCGTTGTAGACATAAAAAAAATATTAAAACATGCCATTTTAAACAGAATCTCTTCGATCATTCTTTGTCATAACCACCCTTCGGGAAACATAAAGCCCAGCAGGGCAGATGAAAACATCACCCAAAAATTAAAAGAGGCTGCACAGTTTGTCGATGTGCAGGTGTTAGATCATATTATTGTTTCTGAGGTTGGTTATTTTAGTTTTGCAGATGAAAATATATTATAGCAAAAAACAAAAAACAGTGAATTTAAAACATCTCAAAAACAGCGAAATAAATATAGTGAAATGGGATAATTGCATCAACAAATCCTATAATGGTAACATCTATGCTTTTTCCTGGTACCTGGATACAATTTGTGAAGACTGGGAGGCTCTCGTTGAAGGGGATTATAAAACCATAATGCCTGTTTTACACCAACGTAAATTTGGGTTTAATTTCACTTTCGTCTCCCCGCTGGCAAAACAACTGGGAGTTTTTTCAACTGAAATCACAGACAAAAACAAAGTAAATGAATTCACCAAAACCCTTTCAGATATATATAAATTGTTTAATGTCAATTTAAATAAATACAACCAAATCGATCAATCGCTCTTTCACCAAACGGTAAAGAACACCTATGAATTTGATCTGATAGGAGATTACAAAACAATCAGAACTCATTATTCTAAAGAAACCCTTTCCCAAATAGAAGAAGCCAGGAACAATAAAATAGTGATCATCGCAGGACTGACCCCTAACGATCTGATAAACTTTGCTCAAAGAAAAGATACCCTGAAAATAAAACTCAATTTTAAGCAACTATTCGAACTCAGAAGAATCATCTCTTTCATTCTGCGTCACAACCTGGGAGAAATTTTTGCCGCTTATGATCAAAACAACGAATTGCTGGCGACTCTCCTGTTTTTAAAATCCAACCGAAAAATAAATATCCTGCACTCCGTTGTTAGTAATAACGGGATAAAACAAAAAGCGATGTATCTGTTGATTGATGAATATCTCAAAAAGAACAATCAAAAACAACTGACACTGAATTTTGAAAACATGGAAATTCCCGCAAAAGAACAATTTTTCAAGGGGTTTGGTGCTGCCTCTAATTCATATATTAATGTAAGAAACAGTCATTTGCCATTCTATAAAAAAATCATTCTGAATTATTTTTCAGAATGATTGAACATCAAATTAAGTATAAAGTCAAACTCCAATTAACCTGAATTATTCACAAAATTTTTACTTTTTCTTCTTCAATTGATTTTCCAATTCGCGAATCTTCTCTTCGGCCTTTTTTAAAGTATCTTCTAATTGATCTCTCTCTTTACTTAGCTCCTCAATTGTTTCTTCGTATTCCTTCACGCGGCGGGTTGATTCTTCCTGTGTAGCTTTTAGTTCTTCCATATTCTGGCGCATCTCCTCTTCCTGGGAAGTCATCTCCTCGGCTTGCTGTTGTGTTTTTTCAAGCAACTCTTTCGTTCTCCTGTTTGTCTCAACTGTATTTAGGGTGCTGGCAATACTTAGTGAGGCTTGTTCCACGAAATCAATCATATATTCTTCCATCTCATTAAATGAGGCTATTTCAATCACGCCATACACTTCTTCTTCAAGCTTCATGGGTACAATTAAGAGGCATCCCGGGGCAGCCTCTCCAAGTCCGCTTGTAATCTCAACATACTCATCGGGGATATTGGTCATATAAATTCTTTCTTTCTCAAGGGCACAGGTGCCTACCAACCCTTCTCCCAGTTTAAACTCCTTTTTCATATATTTTCGGCGACTGTATGCATAGGCTGCCTTTAACTCATATAAGGGTTCTTCTCCTTCTTCATAATTTCTTACAAACAACCCTCCCTGATTGGCTTCCAGATATTTAACCAAAAAGCTGATGATCTGATAAGAAATTTCCTCTATCTCTTCCTGCTGCCTCAAAATCTCATTCAACTTTGTCAAACCTTCATTACTCCATCTTCTTTGCTCTTCTTCTCTTCTTTTCTCTTTCTCCAGCTTGTCGGCTTCTTTTAACTTATCTCTCATTTCCAGGAGTGCTTCTCTAAGATGGTCGGTTTCGCCTACAGACTCAATTTCATAGTCCAAATTCCCTTCTCCGACCTGGCGGGCAAATTCTGCCGTTTCCCTAAAAGTGCCCAGCATATGATCCAGTGATTTATTCATCTGGCCAATTTCATCATTAATTTCTTTCAAATCTTCCTCGATTTCTATATCCAGGTTCCCGTGTGATATTTTATCAATGGCATCAGTTGTTTTTCTCACAGGCACCTGCACAAACTTCTTAAAAGCAACATTTCCAATCATTAACGCGGCATAACCAACCGGAATATACCAGAATATGTGGTTAATACCCAGATATCCCACAAAATAACCTGCCAGTGTAACAATATAAGAAGCAATCATCAGGGCAAAGGCCATCTTGTATATGATGGTCCCCCTGTATTTATACCAATAAACAAAATAAGCAAGAGGAAGGATTCCTATGGTTAAAACTAAAAAAAATATTAATGCAGGATTCATAGCGATTGGGTTTTAATGGATTGGAAAAATAGCAATTTTTTTAAAGATTTCAAAGCATTTAATCAATCTCATAATTGGGTTTCCAAAAGTAAATCTAATCTTAAATGTTCTTTATATGTTAAAAATACATCTCATCAACCATTCACCCGTCCCGGGTTTTTATTAATAAAATCTTTCCAGCTTTTATATCCATTATTATCATTGGCAAGACCTTGATTATAACAATGACAGACGGCAGCGGCCAACCCATCAGTGGCATCCAGGTTATCCGGGAGTTCCCTGATTTTTAAAATATGTTGTAAAAGTCTTGCTACTTGCATTTTTGAAGCATTGCCATGACCGGTAATGGCTTGTTTAATCTTTCGCGGAGCATATTCAGTAATGGGCAGGGAACGGGAAAGGGCAGCAGCCATTGCCACTCCCTGTGCCCGGCCTAATTTTAACATAGACTGAACATTTTTCCCGTAAAAAGGAGCTTCCAGGGCTACTTCATCAGGCTTATAGGCGTCAATGATCTGTAAAACCCTGTTATAAATATGTTGAAGGCGATCATAATGATCAGCAATTTTTCTTAATTCTATAAAGCCCATGGTAATCATTTCCGGATCTTTGCCCTGTTTAAAAACAAGCCCATACCCCATTATAGTAGTCCCCGGATCAATACCTAAAATTCTCATGCTTCAAAGATACAAAAGATTTAAACCGAATTTTTCTTTTTTATTTCCTGAAACACAATTCCACTTACCACCAGAAATATTCCGATAATCGTTGTAAAAAAGATCTGTTCTCCAAGAATAAAATGAACAAAAATTAAGGAAAAAAATGGGGTCAAATAAATAAGGTTGCTGATTTTGGCTGTAGAAGAGGCCATTCTTAGCGCTTTCAGCCATAAAACAAAAGTGATTCCCATTTCAAACAATCCTACATATATTCCCGAAAACAAAGCCTCTGGCTTCAACAAGGATTCCTTTGAAAAAAGAAGCCATACAGGCAAAATAAAAACCAAAGCAAAAAAGAAATTAAGAAATAGTTTAGATACCTCATCTCTTTTATCTTTTACATTAAATATCCAGAAAAGAGCCCAAATCACAGAGCTTCCCACTGCAAGAAAAACCCCCAGTGGTTCGGCAAATTGAAGATTAAAAGGATCGCCTTTGGAAGAGATAAAATATACTCCTGCAAAACTCAATAACAAGGCCGCAAAATTTTTAGAAGTGATTTTCTGCTTAAGAATGGGCATGGCAAGGAACACCAGTACAATAGGCCAGGTAAAATTCAAAGGCTGGGCAATTTGTGCAGGTAATAAAGAATATGCTTTTAATAAAATCAGGTAGTAGGCGAATGGATTTAAAAAACCCAAAATAATGGAACTTATATATTGATGGCGGGAAAACGAAAAGATTTCACCAACCCTTCGTTCTATTACTAAAATAGCAAATAAAAAAACCAGGGTGGTCAAAATAGCCACGAACAGCAGTTCTATAAAATCCAGATGCCTGAGAGCCACCTTAAAGGCTGTTGGGATCGTGGCCCAAAAAAGGACAGTTAATCCTGCAAAAAGATATGATTTCTTCATAAAA
>CAZWHH010000066.1:4355-9346 GCA_964633615.1 uncultured Bacteroidales bacterium
ATAATACTCATTTTTGCCTGACCTGTAATATCTTTCATCAGTTTCTGGAACGGATCAACCAATTTAGGCAACTCCACTGTCCGGTATTCTTCAAGACCTGCTTCTTTCGCTGCTATTTCAATAGATTCCCTGAGACCACCAAATTCATCAACCAGTCCTATTCTCTTTGCATCTTCACCGCTCCATACACGGCCCTGGCCAATTTCATCTACCTCGGATTTTTTCATGTCCCGTCCTTCAGCTACATGAGTAACAAAAGTATCATAAGTATCTTCAATGCTTAACTGAATCACTTCCCTTTCTTTCGCTGTCATTGGGCGGAAAGGCGTTCCCATGTTTGAGAATTCATGAGTTTTCACAGCATCTACATGAATACCCAGCTTATTGTTCATCATATCCTGGACATTGAAAAACAAACCAAACACACCTATTGATCCCGTGATCGTGTTAGGGCTTGCTACAATTTTATCAGCAGGGGAAACAATATAATATCCACCGGAGGCAGCAACATCGCCTAAAGAAGCAATTACAGGTTTCTCTTTTTGAGCCAGTACAACTTCACGCCAGATAACTTCAGAGGCAAGAGCGCTTCCCCCTCCTGAGTTTACCCTGAATACAATGGCTTTAACAGTTGTATCTTTTCTGGCTTTTCTAATGGCTCGTGAAATTCGATCTGAGCCAATGGTCCCTTCTTCTCCTTCGCCCATTATAACAGATCCCATGGCATATACCACCGCGATCTTGTCTTTGGCCAGTCCCATCTCATTATCTATTTTAGGAACTTTGGCATATTTCCCCAGGCTGACAAAGCGTACCTTATGGTCATCCTTTTCTAAGCCTGATGAATCTTTCAATTGCTCAAGGATCTGATCTTTATATTTTAATTCATCGATAAACCCATTATCCACTGCAGCTTTTGAAGTTTTTAAGGTTAATTCATTCACAATCTTATTGATTTCATCTTCTTCAATAGATCGTGCTTCAGAAATGCCCGTGGCCATCTTGTTCCATAAAGAACCCATGTAAGCCTTCACTTGCTCACGATTCTCAGGACTCATTTTGTTTTTAGTAAAAGGTTCTATGGCGCTTTTAAATTTCCCGTGCCGGATAATCTGGGGCTCAACACCTAATTTATCAAGCGCTTCCTTGAAAAACAGGATCTCGCTGCTCAGACCGGTTAAATTAAGTCTCCCTTCAGGATTCATGTATACATAATCAGAAACAGATGCCAGGTAATAACTTGTCTGAGTGAAGTTATCACTGTAACTTATTACAAACTTATTGCTCTCTTTAAAATCAACAAGGGCTTTGCGTATCTCCTCTATGGTGGCCATCCCTGCAGGAATTCCTGAAAGATCCATATAAATTCCCTCAATCTCATCGTCTTTTTTGGCCTTTTCAATATTGGCAAGAATATCATTTAATCCCATTGTCTTTTCGGGCTGAAGACCCATAAAATTAAAATTGGAAAAGGGACTTTTCGGACTTCTGTCCATAATTGCATGATTCAGTTCCATACGCAAAACAGAATTTGCTTTAATATCTACCGGCTTTTGCTTTTTAGAAACCATCGCTCCTATAATTCCCATAGAAATAAGAAAAAATAAAAGCCCGGTAATCAAAACTCCCACAATTGTGGCTAACATGTACTTAAGAAAACTTTTCATAATAGTATTTTTTTATGTTTGTTAAATTAGTCTCTGAATAATGAATAAAATTACAACTTTTTAATATAATTTGTCCCAACAATTTTATCATTTTTCTGTTTGGCAGATTTTTATTCTTTTTGCAGCATCATATTATGTAACCCGAATAATTCATAATTAAAAAATTTTATGAATAATGCAGGGTAAATAGTCTTTCAAAAATTAACATGAAATGAACACAAAAATCATCCTTTTGCTGGGGAGTAATTTAAATGACCGCCTGCAATTATTGAAAAAAGCAAAAATACAAATTCAGACAAAAATCGGAAGAATCATAAAGGAATCTTCGGTCTACGAATCGGAGCCCTGGGGTTTTCAGGATGATAACATTTTCCTTAACCAGGTAATAATCATTGATTCCTCTCAAAGTCCCGGCGAAATATTATCTAACATTCATCAAATTGAAGAAAAACTGGGAAGAAAAAGAAAAAAAACGGCTGAATATGAAAGCCGGACAATAGATATAGACATACTCTTTTTCGGTAATAAGATCATTAAAACAGAACAATTAACGATTCCGCATAAACAATTGCACAAAAGAAAATTCACGCTTCTTCCGCTTCAGGAATTGGAACCGGAAATGATCCATCCGGTATTAAAAAAGTCAATTACCGAGTTGACCAATGATTGTGATGATCCTTCAGCAGTTAACCGCCTAAGAAAAAACTAGTTCCAGGCGACCCCGAGGGTAGCAATAAAGATCTTCACATTGGCGGATCGTTTTAAAGCATTCGCACAGGCCTCCAGGGTAGCTCCGGTGGTAATCACATCGTCCACCAGTATTATTTTTTTGTTTTCAAGTGGTTCGGTCTCGTCAACCACAAAGGCTCCTTCAACATTCTGCCATCGTTCAAAACGACTCTTCCGGGTTTGTGTGGGTGTATTTTGATTTCTCTTCAATATCGAATTTCTAACCGGGATGTCCATACTTTCCCCCAATCCAAGAGCGATCCATTCACTCTGATTAAATCCCCTTTTGCGCTTTTTCCTGGGATGCAGAGGAACCGGTATGATCATATCAGCTCCTGAATAGGGGGTAGAAGACAATTCACTTCCATACATTTTCCCGAGCATAAAGCCGATCTCTTTCAATCCATGATATTTCAACTGATGAATCAATTTTTGATATTTGCTTCCTTTTGTAAAATACATAAAAGAAGAGGCCTTTTCAATCATTACACGCCCCCAGAAAAGCTCTTCCACAAAATTTTCCTGTACAAGATGAAATTGAGTTCTGGGAATCTGGATTAAACAGACCGGACATAAATAATGGCTCTGAGCAGGAAGATGACGCCCACAGGTAACACAAAGGCTGGGGTAAATCAAACTCAACAGGTTCCCGAAAAACCGTTTAATAAAGAATGACATATAAATAATTCTCTTCGTATGATGTGATTACTTATTTTTATGTGGAGCGATACGATTCTTGTGAAGTATCGTCTTGCTTATTCGTCAACCGCCGGACGATCTGGAAAACCCTGACCTTCACCCTGCATTTTAGTAAAAGCCTTACATTTTCTTAATCGCTGAGCGGAATTGCTTATTCCGGGTCAGTTGCCCCCTGTGAAATATAACTATGTTCCCCGGCAAATTCTTTGCACTTCTCCCAGTCATGCGCATAAAATTCACGAACCTCTTCCAGCAGCTCCTGCTCAATCACCGGGGTATTATCCACAAATTTTTCCGGCAAAATTTGTCCTAAAAGCAAAAACAAGCGACAAAGCAACCACCTGGACCGAAACTGAATCCACCGGTGCAGCCTGTTCCTGGTTTTTCTTCTCTCCGGGCGGAAAATTCCGGAACTGACAGAACGAATATATCGCAACTGCTTATCGTTATATGACTTATGTTTAGGATTAACGTTGATCTTGCGCTTATCATAAGTAACTCCCAAATAATCAGCTATCTTGTCGAAAAAAGAAAACGGTTCCTTCTTTAATTCATCATGAAAAAGCACCAAAGGCTTTTTAGTAAAAAGATCTTTCAGCATCAACAGTTTGGGATAAAAATAGACATCCTTCTGCTTCCAAAGGCCTTGATCATGCTTCAAATCCAAAAATTCCTGAAAAGAATGCTGACCCCCGTTTTTCACATGCCTTCTGTATTGAGAAGCAATCCAGCTGTCATTTCTTCTTAATACAATAATGATCCCTGCAGAAGGATATTTTTCAGCAATCCTGGGAACTTCTCTCTCAAACTGCCGGTCAAATTCACGTGATACAAAATATTTCGAATAATGGGTCCTGGCAATGATGCGTCCGAATTTTTTATACTGGGTACGCTGAATGTACTTAACTCCTTTTAATTTTGGAAAAAATTCATATTGTAAATAAGTAGTCCCGGTTTTCCCCAGCCCCACATGACAATATAATTCAAATCTGTCCTGCTCTGCCATAAAAAAATTTCTTCTTTAACGCGTTTCTCTGTAAATCAAAAAATGCTGCTAAGAGTTAAGATCCCAAAATTAAAGATTTTTCCGGCTCATCAGATTAATTTGAAACGAATTATCAAATTTATTTTAAAATTATTTGTGTTTTGAACATATGTTCATTATATTTGTGTCAGAATTAAATCAAAAATAAGGAGGTAAATATGCCACGAGGAGATCGTAAAGGACCAGAAGGAAGAGGCCCAATGACAGGCAGAGCCATGGGTTTCTGTGCAGGTTACAATCAACCTGGATTTACAAACAATGCGCCTGCCATGGGATATGGCAGAGGAATGGGCAGAGGTTTTAGAGGCGGTTTCGGAAGAGGAGCCGGAAGACGATTTGAGTACGGCTATCCAATGGACTACGAAACCAGTATGATCCCAACAAAGGAAGAGGAGATGAATTCCCTGAAAGATCAGGCTGCCCGATTAAAAAGAAGTCTTAACGACATTCAGAAGCGATTAGAAGAACTGGAAAAAGAAGAAGAATAATCGTTTGATTCAGGTTCTTTGAAATAAGATGCGAAATAATAAGTTTCGTTTCAAGACAATCATTATTTTTGTAAATAAAACATTTTGTCCCCACGACCCAAAAAACATAGAAAATTGGGGAAACCCCCAAGAATGAAGGGCTTTAAGCCCATAGGTATTCCAATGTCCATGAGCGAAAATATTTCTGTACAGTATGAGGAATATGAAGCGCTGAGGCTGGCAGACTATGAAAATCTTTCACATTTGGAAGCAGCCAAAAAGATGAATGTTTCGAGGCCAACATTTACCCGTATGTATGAAAAAATACGGCGTAAACTGGCCGAAGCATTTGTGGAAGGCAAAGCCATTGTGATCGAAGGCGGA
>CAZWHH010000067.1:0-9171 GCA_964633615.1 uncultured Bacteroidales bacterium
TTATTAAATTTGAATGAGGCTAATTAAGTGCTGTATGTACCGAAAGCATTGCTTGGGAAAATGTGATATTGTTAAAATTTGCCTGGTCATAAACTTTATTTTTTATTTATCGTCTAAATCATAAGATTTTTTTTTAAATTCAAAGTTTAATCTTAAATAGAATAATATGAAATCAAACGTAGCCCTTCAACTCAAATCAAAAGAAACTATTCGAGCTGCTGTTCTTGACGTTGCAGCCTTACTCTTTATTTATTTTGTACCAGCCATTTCGCATATGTTAAAATTACCGGTTTATTTTATTGAACCTATGCGCTTGGCATTGATACTTTCATTGTTGCATACAACTCGCAGAAATGCTTATATTCTTGCACTGACTTTGCCGGTATTTTCATTTTTAATATCGGCGCATCCGATGTTGCCCAAAATGCTTTTAATCACTGCAGAACTGACACTGAATGTATTTTTGTTTTATGTGTTACTAAAAAAGATAAAATCTGCCCCTCTTGCTGTTCTATTGAGTATTGCAGGAAGTAAACTTTTTTACTATCTTATTAAATTTGCATTAATCAATACTGCAATTATGGCAACCGGATTAGTAGGCATACCAATTGTAATGCAGGTAGTTATGACACTTGTTTTCGCAGGTTATGCAATGTTTTTTTTACAGAAAAAATATAAATAGGATGTAATGTTCAGGTTGTTTTTCTGTAGTTTTTTTTGTTTGATTTTATTCATGGGGTTAATAGCCTGCCAAACGAATAGCAGTTGTTATAAAAGTAAAATTCCGGAGTATGATAAAAATACTCCGGATGGTACTTTTTTACCCACTCAAAAAGAACTTGAAAGGAAAAAAAGAAGATTAACAAGAAGATATGCTCACCAACCAGATATGCAAAAAATCCCTCCTGACATAATCAGTAACCTTCGCAATGCACCTGACACAGTTTCTTATTCATTATCCCGGAGCCCGGAAGATAATACATTGAATTATTATCTTGAGCAGGAGCATTCTGTTGAATTTTATTATCCTGTGGATACCCTGAAAAACTAAACAGATCTATGATAAAACGATTTTTTATTGCTCTTTTTCTTGTATTAGTTTCTTTTTATTGTTATTCACAGGGAAAAGAAACTACAGGTCCTTCTGATGGCACATTACTTTTAATTGGAGGAAATGCTGATGACAGTCTTTATCTTACAATGTTCCGGGAAATTATTGGTGGAGGTGACCAGCCTGTTGTGATTATTCCCACTGCCAGAAGTGATGAGGCATTAAATACGGATGGTTTTTTTAACAAGCATAAGAGCAGATTTGAAAAGTTTGGTTTTCAGGATGTGACTATTCTCCATACCCGTAATAAAAATATAGCTAACAAGGATGGTTTTGTTAAACCTTTAAGAAGAGCGAAAGGTGTTTGGATTATGGGAGGCAGACAATGGCGGTTAACTGATTCTTATTTAAATACCCTGGTTCATCTTGAGCTTATCGGATTGTTACAGCGCAATGGACTCATTGCAGGAACCTCTGCGGGGGCCACTATTCAGGGTTCCTTCCTCGTCAGGGGAGATACAAAGAAAAACACTATTATGGTTGGCGACCATGAAAAGGGATTGCGGTTTATAAGAAATATTGCAGTGGACCAACATTTATTAGCCAGAAACCGGCATTTTGATATGTTTGAAGTACTCGAAGAATATCCTGAATTATTAGGGATTGGCCTGGATGAAAATACCGGCATCGTAGTCAGGAAAGATACTTTTGAGGTTGTGGGTGAAAGTTATGTGGCGATATATGACGGAACGAGGTGGTCTGCAGAAAGAGATACAATTTATCAATTAAAAGAAGGGCAAAAAGAATTTTATTTTTTAAAAAAGGGTGACAGGTACAACTTACGGGAAAGAAAAGTAATATTAGAAGATTGATTTCACATAATCCTTTGAAATAGATAATAAGCAGTTTGTAAAATACTATTTATAAAAAAGCAGGTTACTATACTTATTCACTTAAAATATTTTGTTATGAAACGAATGGCATTTTTTCTAAGTTTTGTTTTCTTGTCAGTCTTTGCATTATCGCAGGAGATACCGGAAAATTATTATAATTGTTATACCATTCTTGCAGGTAAGAATGCGACCGAGTCGGGAGCAGTAACTATGGCCCATAATGAAGATGATCATGGGGAAAATCTGGTAAACTGGTTTAAAGTGCCGCGTAAAAACCACAACGAAGATGAATTTATTACTTTGAAAAACGGTGCCCGGGTTCCCCAGGTAGAGACAACCTATGGCTACATCTGGCTGGAGATGCCAGGACAGCAGTTTGCTGATTCATACCTCAATGAACATGGTGTTGCAGTTGCTTCCAATGCATGCCCTTCAAGGGAAGATAACCCGGATTTGACTGACGGAGGGATTGGTTATTGGCTTAGAAGGCTAATGGCTCAGAGGGCTAAAACAGCAAAAGAAGCTGTTAAAATTGGCGGTGAGTTGGTGGAAAAATATGGTTATGCCTCGTCTGGAAGAACTTATTCAATAGCTGATGCCAATGAAGCATGGGTAATGTCGGTAGTGAATGGTAAACATTGGGTGGCTCAGAGAGTCCCTGATGATGAGGTGATGGTAATACCCAATTATTACACCATAACTAGCATAAACGTTGATAATAATCAGAAATACCTGGCTTCAGAAGGTTTGATTGAATATGCAATAGAAAGAAACTGGTATGACCCCGATAAAGATAGTGAATTTAATTTTCGAAAAGTCTATGGTCATCCAGGCACATTAGCAAGTATGGGTAATATAGCCAGAAAATGGAAAGGTGTTGAGTTAATCACAGGAAAAGAATTCCCTATGGATGAGCCTTTTCCTTTTACTATAAAACCAAAAGAAAAGTTAAGCCTTCAAGACTTTATGGGGGTGCTTGAAAATCACTATGAAGGTTCGGAGTTAGATGAAAGCCAGAAATACAAACATGGTAACCCTCATTCAGGAACCAATGCAATTTGTTCACGAATTAATCAGTATGGATTTGTTACCCAATTGAGAGATAATATGCCTGTAGAAGTGGGAACAGTAATGTGGCTGGCTCCCAGAAGACCCTGTATACAGCCTTTTATTCCCTGGTATCTGGGTATGAGTGAGATGCCGGGAGATTTTGCATTAACTGACCCGGAAACAGCCCTTAGTAATCATTTTAACCCACCGGAAAATATTCTTGATAAATCTGAAGGACATGCTTTTGTGGAATATGTTCAGTATTCGGAAAAGATAGATGATGAGTATGGTGCTTTAATTGGTGATGTTAAAGAATACAAAAGGGAGATGGAAGAGGAGCTCCTGAATAATTGTAAAGATTTTGAAAAAAGGGTTCTGCAGATATACCCAATAGATAAAAAGAGAGCACAAATGATGCTGAAAGATTTTACCCTGAAATATCTGGATGATACCCGGGAAAAGATGGGTAAATTGCTTGATAAATCTGAAATTAAGTCTTCAGGAAAGTCAGTTATTGAATAATTAGAAAAACATTGAATCTGAATATTCTGTTATCTGTTATTCAATTCTTTCTTTTATTTTATCCCAGCTTTTGGTTATCAAAAAGCTTTCTTCCATATAATCGATTAGTTGTTTAAAGCGTTTAAAAGGAACGGCGAAGGTTAATTTATTTGCAGGAACAAAGGGCCGTGCTGAAATATCAAACATTCCTATTATACCACAGGGATCAGCTTTTTCCTTTTCCTTGTAAGGGTGAAGGATAATGGAGCTGCATCCAGCGCCCATTGGTGTTTTTACTCCATGCGTATCTTTACGGTCGTAATTGGCCAGGGTAAAAAGACCAGAAATTATATCAGGTTCAGCAAAGAAAATCACTACTTCGGGGTTATCTGTTTCTTCCAGTTGATCCCAGCGTTTAAAAACCAACCAGTTGTCTTTTGCATCAATCTGTGGATAATCCTTCATAAACTTTCTGACTGTGCCGGGATCTTTTTTATATCTTTCTCCTTCAACAACTCCTTCCTTACCACATGAAAGGAAATATTCAAAGTCAGGAGAAAGTCCTTTAGCGAATCCTGAGTATTTTTTTCCTCCCGGGCAGCCGATATTGTTCTTGTTGAAAGCCAGTGGTTGTCCGTTTCGGACCCTCGCAAGTTCTGCTATCAGGCATTGGTGGTCAACGGGTTTGTCTGCAGGAGGTGTTGAATTTCGGTTTTTCGTGTAATAAAATACTATGGGCAACTCCGTATCTTTCTCTGTAAAATATTTTTGCCACAAGCTGATGAATCTGTTTTTTAGTGAATTATCCATAAGTATTAGAATTAGAATATTTATTTCAAATGTATAAAAAATGTCAAAAACAACGGAAACTTCTTTCGGGTAAAGATTTGGAAAAGCTGTTTCAAAAATACGATTTTGCATTCGAACCCTTTAATTACGAAAATGGGTCGCTGCTTTATTTTTATGGTAGATTATTTAAATTGGTAGTAAAACGGACGGAAAAAATTAGACATGAATGTGTATCTTTGGCTTATCATGTAAATTCACAGAAAAATAATAAACTTATGAAGAAGACCATCTTAATTCTCCTGTCGTTGTTGCTTGGTTCAGTTGCTTTAATTGCTCAGGATTTAAGTTATGCAAGGAAAATTGTTGACACGCTTACCTCTCAGGAATTTGCCGGCAGGGGTTATGTTGAAAAGGGCCATTTGAAAGCAGCAAATTATATCCGGGGGCAATATGCTGCTTTAGGACTAAATAGTTTTTCTGACGATTATTTTCAGCCATTCAAAGTGAAGGTGAATACTTTTCCTGCATCTATGGAATTATCCTTCGATGATAAGGAATTGATTCCGGGAGAGGATTTTCATGTAGATGCCGCCTCTTCATCAGCAAAAGGGACTTTTGAAGTTATTAAAGTCAAAAAGGAGAAGTTGTTGAAAGACCCTGTTTTTCAAGCAATCATAGATTATGCCAGTGGTAAGATTTTATTGATTGATGAGCGGGATTTTGCTACTGCCAGTGAGGAAGCCAGTGAAGATATAAGGCAGCGCATGAATTATTTAAAATATAATTCGGAGATATCAATAGCCGGAACGATTCTTTTAACTCATAATAAGCTTACCTGGCATCAATCAGTTCAACAAGGTCCAAGAGTATCTTTTGTTGTGAAAGGAGATTATGATATAAATAAGCTGAAGAAGGTCAGGATTAATGTAGATGCAAAGCTAAAAGAACTTGAAACACAAAATGTGATTGGTTATGTTGAAGGGACCGAAAAACCTGATTCCTTCCTGGTAGCAACGGCTCATTACGACCATTTGGGCAAAATGGGAGAGAGTGTATATTTTCCCGGGGCCAATGACAATGCAAGCGGTGTGGCCATGCTGCTGAACCTGGCAAAATATTTTAAGAACAATCCACCTGCCTATTCATTTGTATTCATAGCGCTTGGAGCTGAGGAATTGGGGATTGTAGGGGCAAGGCATTTTGTGGAGAACCCTGTAATTAATTTAGACGGGATTAAGTTTCTCATCAATTTTGATCTGGCCGGTACAGGAGTAGAAGGCATTAAAGTGGTAAACGGAAAAGTTTACAGGGATAAGTTTGACCGGTTGTTGCAATATAATGCAACGAATAATTATCTGAAAGCAGTAAAGATTAGGGGAGAAGCCTGTATTAGTGATCATTGTCCCTTTTACAGACAGGAAGTCCCTTCTTTTTATATTTATACGTTAGGAGGAATAAAAGCCTATCATGATATTTATGATAAAGCTGAAACACTGCCTTTAACTGAGTTTGTTGATTATTACCGGTTAATGGTTGATTTTTATAAAAGTTTTTAAACGATACAGAATATCAGTAGTCTATAAATTATTGGAATTATTAATTAAACCTGAATTTGCTACAGCGAATTCAAACTTATATTGATGGAATTTTAATTTTATACCTTTTTGTCTTTTATTAATCAGTGGATTGAAGGTTTGAATTTTTATAAAAAATAAGTAATTTTCTGAATCCATTTACGAACCTAATAAACATAAACTTATGAATTTGAAAAGATTAGCAATTATTTTTACAGGGATGATACTGACCTCAGTTTTCTTGTTTTCTTGTAAAAGTGAAAAATTTGAGGTGGGATCAACCTATCACGGATTTAAATTAGTTAAGAAAGAATTTGTTGAAGAAGTAAATTCTGATTGTTACTATTTTGAACATCTGAAAAGCGGGGCTCATCTTATGAAGATAGCCAACGATGACGAAAACAAAACGTTTTGTGCATCATTTAAGACCTTGCCTAAAACAGATGCTGGAACGCCTCATATTATTGAGCACTCTGTTTTGAACGGCTCTAAAAATTTTCCGGTCAAAAGCCCCTTTACGGTTTTAACAAAAGGGTCGCTGAATACCTTCCTGAATGCGATGACAAGCAGTGATATGACCATGTATCCTGTTGCAAGTATGAACGATAAGGATTTTCATAACCTGATGCATGTTTATCTGGATGCCGTATTTTTCCCAAGAATTTATGACAATCCTAAAATTTTTAAACAGGAAGCATGGCACTATGATTTGAAATCAAAAGATGAACCAATAAAATATAAAGGAGTAGTTTATAATGAGATGAAAGGTTCATTTTCCAATGCAAGAAGAGTCCTGGGATATCATGTGGATAAGAATCTTTTCCCCGATGCTACTTATGGAAACTCTTCAGGTGGTCACCCCGATAAGATCCCGGAATTGAGTTATGAAGAATTTAAAAACTTCCACAAGAAGTATTATCACCCAACCAACAGTTATTTATACCTATATGGAAATTCTGATTTAGAGAAAGACCTTAAATTTATAAATGAGAAATATCTATCCAAGTTTGAAAAACTGGATAAACGTGCCAAGATAAAATTGCAGGAACCTTATGAAGAGATGAAAGATGTGGTGGAATATTATCCTGTAAGCAAATCAGCGAATACAAAAAATAAAACATTCTTAACCAAAAGTTGGGTTATTGGGAAAGGGTCTGACCAGGAGTTGAATATGCTTATGAATGTGTTAGCAGAAGCATTGGTGAATCACGAGTCGGGTCCCGTAAAACTTGCGCTCCAGGAAGCCGGTATAGGAAGAGATATCGGGGCTTATTATTCATCTAATAAACAAGGTGTGCTGCATCTTAATGTGAATAATGCCAACCTTGATGAAAAGGATAAATTTCATAAAATAGTAACCGAGACGCTTGAGAAAGTAGTTAAAGAAGGAATCGATGAGGATGTTCTTCAGGGTATTGTCAACCGCTATGAATTTAATCTCAGAGAAACCGACAGCCCTCACAAAGGACTGCAGTATTTATTCCAGGCCAAGAATGGCTGGGCTTATGCAGATGAACCATTTTTAAGCTTGAAATGGGAAGAACCTCTGACAGGAGCTAAAAAAGCGATTGAAAATGACAAACTGGAAAGAATAATTAAAAAAGAGATTTTAAATAACTCACATTCATTATTAATTGCTTTGGCGCCTAAACCTGGCTTGCAGGCTGAGAAAGAAAAAGAAACAGCAAAAGAGTTAGCCGAATACAAAGCTTCATTAACTGATGAGCAGTTGGATTCATTGATAGAACAAACAAAAGAACTAATTGCTTATCAGAAGAAAGAAAATGATCCGGAAGACCTGGCAAAGATGCCATTGCTGAAGCTGGAAGATATCGATTCCAAAGTTGAATATTTTGATATTAAGGAACAAAAAGTTGACGGCATCAAAGAATTATATTATAATACTTTTACAAATAATATCTTGTATACCAAATTATTATTTGATGCTCAGGTGCTTTCAAAGGAGCAGATTCCTTATGTGAAACTCTTGTCTGCAATTCTTGGCGACCTGAATACTAAAAACTATTCCTTTGGTGAATTAAACAATGAACTTAATACCCATCTTGGAAGTTTTTACACAAGTCTGAGAACAGACCTGGAAAATTATAATGATGAAAAATTAAAGGCTCATTTTGTGGTAAGAAGCAAAGTGCTGAATAACAAAGTGGATAAGCTGTTTGAGCTGACTGATGAAGTGTTGAACAATACCAAAATTGATGATAAGGAAAGGTTAAAAACCATTCTGAAAAGACATCAATCGAGATTATATTCAATGACCAGGCGCAGTGGTTTGCAAATGGCAAGCACAAGACTTTCTTCCTATTATTCGAATCAGGGAAAATTCAATGAACTGACACGCGGTTATACTTATTATCGGTTTGTAACAGATTTGATGGAGAATTATGATGAAAATTATGATGAAATAGTCACTAACCTGGAAGAAGTCGCTGAACTGCTCTTTAACAGAAATAACATGACTGCTTATATAACATCCGGCAAAGAAGATTTGGCTAAATTTAACAAGGGGCTTAAAGAACTGGTTCAGAAGTTTCCAGAGAAAGAGAATAAGTATCAGACCTGGAATTTCGAGTTTGAAAAGAAAAACGAAGGAATGCTTGCACCTTCTAAGGTACAGTATGTGACTAAAGGCTATAACTATAAGAAGCTTGGTTATGATTATAATGGGAAGATCAATGTATTGAATCAGATTTTATCCCGGGAGTGGCTGAATAACCAGATTAGAGTTATCGGTGGCGCTTATGGCGGATTCGCCCGTTTTTCAAAGTCGGGTAATTTTTACTTTGCGTCATATCGTGATCCGAACCTGAAAGAAACCATAGAGAACATTAATGGTTCGGTTGATTTTCTCAGGAATTTCTCTCCTGAAGATGAGAAAATGAGAAGATTCATTATCGGAACCATCTCAAATATGGAGCGGCCGCGTTCTGCCTCAATGGAAGGCAATGCAGCCCTGAGGTATTATCTTACCAAGACAACTAAGGAAGAGCTGCAGGCTGCACGCGATAATGTTCTTTCTACTAAAGCAAAAGATATTCAGGAGATGGCAGATTTTGTGGAGAAAATTCTGAATGAAAGTGCAATCTGTGTTTATGGTAATGAAGATAAACTGAAAGCAAACGAACAGTTGTTTGACAAAACATTTACCTTAGAATAATTTAGGGTATTGAATAAAAAAATGGAGGGTGCTGTTTCTGGTACCCTCCTTTATTTTATAAGACTTTTCTTAGTACATGACAGAAATATAAATATCTGAAATTCAGCAAATTAATTGCCAAATTATTTGGTTAAGACA
>CAZWHH010000068.1:0-9150 GCA_964633615.1 uncultured Bacteroidales bacterium
GCCATTTGTTTTAACTGGGCGATTTCTTTGGTTTTATTTTTGGCCCAGTCTATCACTTCATCATTTACTTCTCTAATGATATCTTTTTCTTTTTCTTCCAAATTATTCCTCAGTTCTTTTTCAGGGATATTTTTGTTGTGAATGGTTTTATAGATCGGATTGATCTTTTCAAAAATGAAGCTGTTTAGCATGTAATATACAGCTATATAAACTGCTATGAATATGAACAGAATGCCAAAAATTAAAGGAAGGACTGATTCATTGTTGTTTGAGAAAAAAAGCAACAATAAGGTAAGTGTTGATATAACGGCAGCAATAAGAGAGATGTTTACTGCCATTTGTCTGGGGGTTGGTGTTCTCATGAATAGAATAATTTGATGTAAATATTAATATCTTTTTGGAAATAATACGGATATCCGGGTGTTATTATTTTATTAAAAAAGAATCTGAAAGCATAATTTTTCAGATTCCTTTTTTGAGATAAAATTTTTTATTCTTTGCCTAATTGTTGTTTTACAATCTTCGCCACATACTTACCTATTACATCAAATTCGAGATTTACCGTAGTTCCAGGTTTTATCTGGTGGAAATTGGTAATGTCGTATGTATAAGGAATGATTGCCACTTCGAAAGAATTATCTTTTGAGTTAACCACAGTCAAACTTACCCCGTTAACAGAGACCGATCCCTTTTCCACAGTGATATAATCTTCCTGGGTAGGATCAAATTCGAACCTGAAATACCAACTTCCGTCAGCCTCTCTCACTTCTGTGCATTTTGCAGTTTGGTCTACATGGCCCTGCACAATATGACCGTCAAGAAAACTATCGGCTTTCATGCTTCGTTCTAAATTGACCTTGGATCCAACATCGAGCTCTCCCAGATTGGTCTTATCCAGTGTTTCTTGTATGGCTGTAACGGTAAATTGTTTTTTCTTTTTGTTTGCGTCTACCACGGTAAGACAAACTCCGTTGTGTGCAATACTCTGGTCAACAGACATTTGGTCTGCAAAGCTACATTCCATGGTAATATGAAGGTTCCCGCCTTCTTTTTCCAGATTTACCACCGGTGCTGCTTCTTCTACAATTCCTGAAAACATAGTATAAAATATTTTAGTTAATTGCTGCTAAATTAGAAATTATTCCAATTGAATGAAACGAAATAATCGTTAAATTTTTATGAATTATTTTGCCAGATTGGTTTTATTTGGATAGGTTTACATTTGCTGAAGCAGTTTTATTTATTATTTTTTCAGCAGTTGAAATAAAATGAAAATTCAGGTTTATGATATTGATTACCGGGGGAACAGGGTTTATTGGTGCTCATTTGCTTTATTATTTAGTAAAAAGGGGCACAGAGGTTCTGGCTTTAAAACGTTCGAGCAGCAATTTGGATTATATCCGAAAAGTATTCAGCAGTTATGTGGGGGAATCTGATGCCAAAGAGTTGTTTGATCAAATAGAATGGGTAGAGGCTGATATAACTGATTACAGTCAATTATTGGCAATTGAACCGATTCCTGACTTCATTTGGCATTGTGCCGGTTATGTTTCTTTTGATCCTGCTGAAAAGAATAAAATATTTAAAACGAATATCGGGGGTACGGCCAATGTTGTGAATTATGCCCTGGAGAAGGGGATTGGTAAACTTGGTTATATCAGTTCAGTTGCGGCTCTTGATGCAGTTGCTGACGGGGATTATGTTACCGAAACACATTTTGGAAATGTTCCACAGCGCTCTTCTGCTTATGCTGAAAGTAAATTCAAGGCAGAACTTGAGGTTTGGCGGGGCATAGAGGAAGGGCTGGATGCAATTATTGTAAATCCTTCTGTGGTTATCGGTCCGGGATTCCCGGATGGAGGTATATCTAAGATATTAGAGAGGGGGAAAAAAGGGTTGAAATTCTTCCCCGCGGGTAAAACAGGGTTTGTTGATATACGTGATGTATGCCGCGTTTCGCTTATGCTGGATGAAATGAAGATTTATAATGAGCGGTTTATTCTTTCGGAAAATAATTATTCTTATCAAAAATTATTTGAATTTATTAATGAGGACTTCGGACATAACCCACCCAAAAAGTATTTAAGGCCCTGGTTAACAGCCCTGGCCTGGAAACTTGAACGAATAAGGAGCACATTGCTGAATTCTTCTCCTTTGCTTACCAGGGAAACGCATCATGCTGCTCATAATCAGGTATTGTTTTCAAACATGAAGATCAGGGAGCAATTACATTACGAATTCATTCCTGTCCGGGACAGCGTTTCCGCAATGGTAAGCTCCGTTAAATGATAAAAAAAAGGAGGCACGGGAGCCTCCTTTTTTTGTTTTAACTTTCAAAAAGTTGATTAGTTATAGATGATGGGGTCTGCATCTCCATCAGGATCACCAATCACATTACCATCACTTGAAGCATTTCCTAATAGAAGGACACCTGCCGCGTGTGGTGAAGCCATTGATGTTCCACTGATTGTATTATAGCCTCCATCTTTCCAGGTTGATTTGATGTCTACTCCTGGCGCACAATAATCAACGGGAGGATTTCCGTAGTTTGAGAATGATGCAAAGTAATCTGTATCATCCATTGCAGAGATGGTATAAATATAGGTTCCGTTTACACGTGCAGGGGAGTGATTGTTTGCATCATCGCCTTCATTTCCGGCAGCAAGTGCGAATACAATACCATTTTGTGAAGCATTATAAACAGCATCATCAAGCGCATCTGATGTTGGTCCGCCAAGGCTCATGTTGGCAACATCACCACTGCTTCCATTGGCGCCTACATAATCAACTCCTTCAATCACGCCGGAATAATCACCACTACCTCTGGCGTCTAATACTTTTACTGCCACTACAGTAGCACCTGCAGCTACACCAACAACACCCTGATCATTGTCTATAGCAGCAATGGTTCCTGCAACATGGCTACCATGACCGTTATTGTCGTCAGGATCTTTATCCCTACCCTGTGTAAATACGGAATAGCTTCTGGTTGCATCTACATTCAGTTCCGGGTGATCCAGGTCTATTCCGGTATCAATAATCCAGGCTACTTTTCCTGTTCCGTCAGCTGCGCCATTTACTCTTGTTATTCCCCAGGGGGTTTCCTGTGAAGACGTGCCGTCATCCTCATCATCGTCATTATTGGCCCATTCTGGTGGTCCTAAGATGACATAGCGGTCTTCTTCTACAAATTTAACTTTTTTATCATTTTTTATTTTAGCAATTTCCTTTTCTGAGAACCTGGCAGAGAACCCCTGGATCATGCTGTTAAAAACGTGTTTAATTTCTTTGTCGCTGATTGAATGCTCCTCGAGCATCTCACTGGCTTCATTCTTGATATGTTTACGCTTTGTTGCGTATTCCAGGTCATTCCAGTTGGTCAGTTTGGTTTGATCCCCTTTTAGAACCACAATGTACTGTCCGGGAATGATGTCACCTGTTTGATACCTGACAAGATTGGTGGGCTCTTGTTTTTGGTTTGAATCTTTAGTGATTAAGGTCTCTTCTTTCTGGCATCCAGCCAGGCCTATAACTAATGCTAACCCGAGAATGCCTAAACTTTTGAATAATTTCATAATAATAAATTTTAGGGTTTTTAATAAATCAATATGCAAGATAGAGGTTTTATGATATTTGTCAAACAATAACATGATCATTGTCATATTATTTTGTTGAAAATCTCACCCTCCTGATTACATAAAACTCACATTTACAGATGAATATTTCGTTAAACAATGTTAATAAATTGTTAATAACCTTCAGGGGGTTTGTGTAACTATTCTTAACTTATGTTAAATAGGAAAAATTTTTTGCTTAAATGACAGACATTGGGATCAATAGGTGGCAATGCTTGGGATATTTGGGACACAGCCCGGCAGTTCCTGTTTACCTGTGAAATAATTAGTCCTTCCCTATGTTTTTTCTTTAAAAATGATTAATTTGTCAGGTTGACATATTGTCGTAATTGAAAGTTAAGAATTCTCTAACATTTTTGATATGAAAAAGTTTTATCTTCGATCATTTCAACCGGTCTGGAGATTGTTCATATCATTAAATGTTGGTTGAAACTAAAAAATAAAAAATAATTTATGGGAAGAAAGAAAAACAAATCGAAAGGAAAACTGATCAAAAAGCTTCGGCGCGAAGTCATGGATTTCATTGCTAAAAATCCGGCAAAACCATTTAACTATAAGCAGATTGCTCATCAACTCAGCATAAAAAATAAGCAGCATAAAAAAATTATTGGAGATATTTTAAACGAGTTAGTTACAGAAGAATACTTAGAAGAAGTGCAGCGGGGCAAATACCAGATGAAGATCCAATCGGGCACATTAACCGGAAAGATTGAAATGACGGGGAAAGGGATGGGTTATTTGATCACCGATGAGGTACAGGAAGATGTGTACATTGCCAGTCGTAATTTGCGTCATGCGCTGCCGGGCGACAAAGTGAAAGTGCATCTGTATGCCCACAGAAAAAATAAGCAGCTCGAGGGTGAAGTGACAGAAATTATTGAACGGGCCAGGACTCAATTTGTCGGCACGGTTGCATTGTCTAAGAACTTTGCGTTTTTGATCACTGCCAACAGGAAAGTGCCTTATGATATTTTTATTCCACTGGGCAAACTGAAAGGTGCGAAAAACGGGCAAAAGGCTATTGCTCATATTACCGACTGGCCTGCGAAAGTAAATAATCCGTTTGGTGAGATTATTGAAGTCCTTGGCAATACAGGGGACAATGAAGTAGAAATGCATGCCATACTGGCTGAATATGATTTGCCCTATTCTTTTCCCGGCGCCGTTGAAAAAGCCGCTAAAGATATTCCTGAAGAGATTCCTGAAGAAGAAAAGAAAAAACGAAAGGACATGCGGGAGATTCCTACCTTCACAATTGATCCTGAAGATGCCAAAGATTTTGATGATGCCTTGTCGTTACGAAAATTACCGGATGGAAAGTGGGAAGTGGGGGTACATATTGCAGATGTAACTCATTATGTTCAGCCGGGAACAGTATTGGAAAAAGAGGCTTATGAAAGAGCAACTTCCATATATCTTGTCGACCGGGTTGTACCGATGCTGCCTGAGAAGCTCTCGAACAATGTTTGTTCTCTCAGACCCAATGAGGAGAAGCTGTGCTTTTCTGCTGTTTTTCAGATGGACGACCGGGCAGTGATTCATAAGCAGTGGTTTGGCAGAACCCTGATCAAGTCTGATAAAAGGTTTTCTTATCAGGATGCCCAGGAGATCCTTGATGATAATAAAGGAATGTTGCTTAATGAGCTGATTACTTTGAACGAACTGGCAAAAAAATTAAGGAAAGATCGATTTGACAATGGTTCTATTGCCTTTGAAAGGATAGAGGTGGAGTTCAGGCTCGATGAAAGAGGACGGCCCATGGATGTCTCTTTTAAAGAGCACGGGGAAGCCAATGAGCTAATCGAAGAGTTTATGCTGCTTGCCAATCGGAAAGTAGCTGAGTTTATCGGAAATCCGGGGAAAGATAAAAAACCCAAAACATTCGTCTACAGAATACATGATCGTCCTGACCCTGATAAACTCGAAGATTTCTCTAAGTTTGCAGAGAAATTCGGATATTCCCTCAATACAAAATCCGACCGGGCTTTTACCAATTCCATCAATAAATTACTGGAGGAGGTAGAAGGCAAAAGCGAGCAGAATGTGCTTGAAACCCTTGCGGTAAGAAGCATGGCCAAGGCAGTCTATTCCACTAAAAATATTGGTCATTATGGATTGGCATTTAATTATTACACGCACTTTACATCGCCCATTCGCCGATATCCCGACATGATGGTTCATCGACTGCTTGAACGCTACCTGGAAAAAGGAAGCTCAGCCGACCAAAAGACTTATGAGAAAATGTGCGACCACTGTTCCGACATGGAAAGACTTGCAGTGGAGGCAGAAAGAGCTTCTATAAAATATAAGCAGGTAGAGTTTATGAAGGATAAACTGGGAGAAGAGTTCGAAGGTATCATCAGTGGGGTGATGGACTGGGGTATTTTTGTTGAACTGAAGGATTCTAAATGTGAAGGTTTGGTTCATATGCGCGACCTGGGAGATGATTTTTATATTTATGATGAGAGGAATTATGCCATCATTGGTCAGCGACACGGGAAAAAATATCAATTAGGCGATTCTGTAAAAGTAAAACTGGTACGAACCGACCTGGAGAAAAAACAAATTGACTTTATACTTGTAGAAGAATAGGAGAAAAATTTTAAAGATAAAGAAATTAACTGTGGAACAATAAAAAAAGAATCTTATGAAGTACAGGAAAATAGGAGAAACCAATTTTGAACTTTCTGCCATTACAGTTGGCACCTGGGCTGCAGGCGGCTGGATGTGGGGAGGAACTAACAAAAAAGAGGCCGTTGAAGCCATAAAAGCCTCGTATGATCTGGGTATTACCTCTATTGACACTGCGCCTGTCTATGGACAGGGAACCAGTGAGAAAATTGTTGGCGAAGCCATTAAAGGAATTCCCAGGGATAAAGTACAAATAGCCACAAAATACGGAATGCGATGGGACCTGGCTAAAGGGGATTTTGCTTTCAGCAGTAAAGACAACGAAGGAAAAGATATTGATATTTATAAATATGCAGGCAAAGAAAGTATTATTAAGGAGTGTGAAGATAGTTTAAGGAGACTTGGGACAGATTACATTGATCTTTACCAGATACATTGGCCTGATACTACTACACCTATACAGGAATCGATGGAGGCTGTTTCCAAACTGATAAAAGACGGGAAAGTCCGTTATGCGGGTGTTTGTAACTATGATGCCGAGCAGATGAAGGAAGCTGAAAAGTATATCAAACTGGCTTCTGACCAGGTTCCTTATAGTATGCTAAAGAGAGATATTGAGGAAGATGTGGTTCCTTATTGCCGCGAGAATAACAAGTCGATACTGGCTTATAGTCCGCTGGAAAGAGGATTGCTGACAGGCAAAATGAAGCCCGGTTACCAGTTTAATGAAGGAGACCACCGCGCGGGGGTTCATTTTTTTAAAGATGAAAATATAAAAAGAACGAATGAATTTTTACAACGGATTAAACCCATTGCCGATGAAAAAGGATTAACCCTGGCCCAGTTGGTTATTCTGTGGACTCTTGAACAGCCCGGAATCACAATTGCCCTGGTGGGAGCCCGTAATGTGCAGCAAGCCACCCAGAATGCCAAAGCCCTGGAATCGAATATAACCGGGGAAGAAATTAATATGATTAATAAGGAATTGAATCAGCTTACACTGGTGGAATAGGGGAGATATTCTGTTTTTTAAATTTCTTTTGTATTTAATCAATTTTATAAAAAACCGAAAAAGAGACCGCATTATTATATTGTCCGCGGTTGATCCAGTAAACCTGCCCTCCCGGGTGTTCTCTGACCGGCAGTATTGAATAGTTGAGCCTTACTGTTCCCATCCAGGTTTCATTGAATTCGTAACCCAGGCCAAGAATTCCTGAAAAATCCCATTCATCAAAAGGCGGTGTGGCATCAATAAAACCGTATCCATCTTTGTCTTCTGCCGAACTTTCTAAATATCCGGCTGCAACGCCTGCTTCACCATATATTTTTGGATAAAGCTGGATTTTTGCCAGGAAAGGAAGTTGTACATAATTCAGTCTTGAGTGGTAATATCTCGTTTTTGAGTATTCCTGCTCGGATATTTTACTGCCTTTCTGAGTATATTCCAGCTCCAGCTGCAGGAGCAAAAAATCGCCCAGCCTTGTGTTTACCCATCCCCCTGCGCGTACTCCGGGTTTGTGATAACCACCCAGGTTGTCGCCATCGAGCTGACTGGCTACGAAACCTGCAGAAACTCCTCCGCTAAAAGCCTGGCTGTAAGCTGAACCGAAAAGGCAAATAAGAACTGCTGTGAGTATTATGTGTTTCATAATAATACTGTTTTCAAAAAATAAAGGTAAGAAAAAGCACCTAAATTCAGGTTGTAATTTGTTATTTTCAGGTTCTGTTTTTGAGCAAGCAATTATCACCTAAGTTGAGCGGTTTGAACGTAGTGAAAAAGCGCTTTACTTAGGTATAACCCCGACTTAGAAATTGTCGGGTTTCACCGAATTGGTGAGGTGAAAACTTTACAATTTCTTTGTCGTGAGCGAAAATCGCTCAATTTGGGTATCAGTTAAACTTCTTGAAAAGATGAATGTCCAATAAAAATCAATCCCTTGTAGTATGAAAAAATTAATTTTGATTTTCGGTTTTGTTTTAATGTCTGCCGGCACTGTTCTGGCCCGCACCAATTTTCTTGTTACCAAAGGAGCTTCAAAAGACGGCTCGGTAATGATCGTTTACACCTGCGATGGTGAGTTTCATCCTCATTTGCGTATCACTCCGGCTGCTGATCATGAACCGGGTGAAATGATCGAAATCTCAAGCTGGTCAAAAGATGTGTCTGGTAAAATTTCGCAGGTACCTCACACTTACGCAATTGTCGGACCCCATATGAATGAGCACCAGGTTTCTATAGGAGAAACCACTTTTGGTGGAAGAGAGGAATTGCATGATACCACCAATTTTATGCACTACTGGAATATGATGCATCTTACCCTGCAGCGTGCCAAAACAGCTCGTGAGGCTGTTGAGGTACTCACCGGCCTGGCCGGGAAATATGGCTACGGGAGTACCGGTGAATCTTTTTCCATAGGCGGTCCGGACGAAGCATGGATTGTTGAAATGATTGGTACAGGACCCGGAACTGATGGTGTGGTTTGGGTTGCGAGGAAGGTACCCGACGGATATGTTTCAGGCCACGCCAATAAGAGCAGGATAGGAGAGTTCCCGATGGGTGATCCGGAAAATTGTCTTTATTCAGATAATGTCAAATCTTTTGCTATAGAAAAAGGCTATTATGATCCTGATTCCGGCGAACCTTTCCGGTTCAATGAGGCGTATGATCCTTCCACGCCTTCGAATTTAAGATATTGTGAAACGCGCGTATGGAGTATGTTTAATCGTGCCAATCCCGGCCTAAATCTCTCTCCCGACTATCACCGGGGAGTAAAAGGAGCTGAGCGTTATCCGCTTTGGATCAAGCCGGAAAAGAAAATGGGTGTATCTGATGTGATGGATATTATCAGAGATCATTATGAGGGCACGGCTTATGATATGACCG